>NZ_JBVPVA010000060.1:0-1059 GCF_055612215.1 Actinomycetospora sp.
TGGCCGTTCGGGCTGCCGTGGCCGTTCGGGCCGTCGGGCCCGGTCGGCGCCGCGCCGTAGGGGGACGACTGGCCGTAGGGCGGCGAGGGTGGGGCCTGCCCGAACGACGGCGGCCCGGGCGAGGAGGCCTGGCCGTACGGCGGCGACGGCGGGGCCTGCCCGTAGGGCGACGGCGGGCCCCAGACCGGGGCGGACGACGGCGTGTAGGTCCCCCGGCCGTAGGACGCCTGCCCGTGGGGCGGCGACGGCGGGGCCTGGCCGTAGGGCGATCCGCCGGGCGGCGGTCCGGATCGGCCGTACCCCGGCGGGACGGGGGCGGGGCCGGGCTCCTCGGCGCCGAAGCGCGACGACGGGCGGTCTCGCCCGGCGTCGTCCGGCCCGAAGCGTCCCGGAGTGCCGCTCGGCGGCGACCAGGACGCGGGGGACGGACCCCCGCCGAGCGGGTCGAGGTCGCGGTCGGACCGGCCGGCGTCGCCGTGGCGGGGGCGGCTCGACCAGCCGTCGGCGGCGGACCAGCCGTCGTCGTGACGCGGAGCCTCGTCGGGGGTGCCGTGCCGGCCGACCGACGGGCGTTCCCCCGTCACGTCGCCGTACGGGTCGTCCTCCACGGGAGCGACCGCGGCGGGCCCGCCCCAGCGGGGATCGGGCTCCCCGTGACGGGGCGAGCGGTAGCGGCGACCGGGCTCGTCGGCGGGAGGCACGGCAGTCAGGCTAGGAGACGGCGTCGAGGGGTGGTGCAGGCACTCCGCACGACGCGCGACCCCTTCAGGACGCGGACGGCGTCTCGCGCTTCTCGCGGATCTTCGCGGCCTTGCCGCGCAGCTCACGGAGGTAGTACAGCTTCGCCCGGCGGACGTCACCGCGGGTGACGACCTCGATGTGGTCGATGTTGGGCGTGTGCACCGGGAAGGTGCGCTCCACCCCGACGCCGAAGGAGACCTTACGGACGGTGAACGTCTCGCGGAGGCCGCCGCCGTGGCGACGGATCACGACGCCCTGGAAGACCTGTACACGGGAGCGTGAACCCTCGATCACCTTGACGTGCACCTTGACGGTGTC
>NZ_JBVPVA010000338.1:0-2496 GCF_055612215.1 Actinomycetospora sp.
AGGTCGGCATCTCGCAGATGCACGTCTCGCGTCTGCTCGCCAAGACCCTCGCCCAGCTGCGCGAGGGGCTGGGAGAGAACGCCCGTTAGGCCTCCGGTCCCGGGCGAGGCGCCGACGGCCGTGGTCCTGCGCGACCTCGGCCTCGGCGACCTGCTCGTCGCCGTGCCCGCCCTGCGCCTGCTCCGCCGGGCGTTGCCCGACCACCGGGTGGTGCTCCTCGGCCCGGGGTGGGTGGGGGACGTGGCGGGCTTCCCCGTGGACGCCGTCGCCGACGACGCGACCGCGCCCCCGCCCGACGTCGTGGTCAACCTCCACGGCCGCGGACCGCAGAGCCACGCCCGGCTCGACGCCCTCGCCGGGGAGCGCCCGGTGCGCCGGGTCGGGCACGCGGCGCCGGGCTGGGACGGTCCGGCCTGGGTCGACGACCCGGCCCGCCCCGAAAGGCGCCGCTGGTGCGACCTGCTCGCCGCGTGCGGGCTGGTGGACGAGGCGTCGGCCGCGGACGCCGCGGACGATCTCCGCCTGCCGCTCCCCCGTGCCAGCGAAGCGTCGACGCTTGCAACCAGTGGCAGTGAAGCCGCTTCGTCGACGGCGGGCGCGGTCGTCGTGCACCCCGGAGCGGCGTTCGGGGCCAAGCGCTGGCCGGTCGACCGGTTCGCCGCGGTGGCCGCCGCGCTCGCCGCGGACGGGCACCGCCTCGTCGTCACCGGCGGCCGCGACGAGGCCGCCCTCGCCGCGCGGGTCGCGGCCGCGAGCGGCGGGCTGGACCTCGCCGGCCGCACCTCGATCGGTGAGCTCCTCGCCCTCGTCGCCGGGGCCCGGCTGGTGATCGCGGGCGACACCGGCATCGCCCACGTCGCGACCGCGTTCGGCGTGCCCTCCGTGACCCTCTTCGGCCCCGTCGGGCCCGCGCAGTGGGGGCCACCGGCCGACCCGCGCCACGTCGTCCTGACCGATGCCACCCGCCGGCGCGGCGACCGCTTCGCCGACGATCCCGACCCGGCCCTGCTCGCCGTCGGGACCCCCGAGGTCCTGGCCCACGCCCGCGACCTGCTGCGGGAAGATCAGGCGCCGCGCGGCGGTTGGACCACCACGTGACCAGCGCGCTCTTCGCCCCGATCACCCTGCGCGGCACGACCGTGCGCAACCGGGTCTGGGTCTCCCCGATGTGCCAGTACTCGTCGATCGACGGCCTCCCGAACGACTGGCACCTCGTGCACCTGGGGCAGTTCGCCGCGGGCGGGGCGGGGCTGGTGATGACCGAGGCGTCCGCCGTCGTCCCCGAGGGACGGATCAGCCCGCAGGACGCCGGCATCTGGAACGACGAGCAGGTCGCGGCCTGGCGGCGCGTCGTCGACTTCCTGCACGCCCGCGGCGCGACCGCCGGGATGCAGCTCGCGCACGCCGGACGCAAGGCCTCGACGCGGCGCCCCTGGGAGGGCCACGGGTCGGTCGCTCCCGACGACGGCGGGTGGACCTCGGTCGCCCCGTCCGCCGAGGCCTTCGCCGACTACGCCGAGCCCCACGCGCTGTCGGCCGAGGAGATCGCGGCCCTGCCCGGCGCGTTCGCCGCCGGCGCCCGCCGGGCCCTCGCGGCCGGGTTCGACCTCGTCGAGCTGCACTTCGCCCACGGCTACCTGGTCCACCAGTTCCTCTCGCCGCTGTCGAACCACCGCGAGGACGCCTACGGCGGGTCCTTCGAGAACCGGACCCGGCTCGCCGTCGAGATCCTCGCCGCGGTGCGCGCCGAGGTCGGCGGGGACGTCCCGGTCCTCGTCCGCATCTCGGCCACCGACTGGGCCGAGGGCGGCTGGGACGAGGACGACTCCGTGGCGCTCGCCCGGGCGCTCGCCGACGCCGGCGCCGACCTCGTCGACACCTCCACGGGCGGCAACAGCCCGCACGCCGACATCCCGGTCGAGCCCGGCTACCAGGTGCCCTTCGCCGAGCGCATCCGCCGCGAGACCGGGGTGCCCACCGGCGCCGTGGGGATGATCAGCGAGCCCGCGCACGCGGAGAAGGTCGTCGCCACCGGCCAGGCCGACGTCGTGCTGCTCGCCCGCGCGCTGCTGCGCGACCCGCACTGGCCGCTGCGCGCGGCCCACGAGCTCGGGGTGGACGACGACGTCACCTGGCCCGAGCAGTACGCGCGGGCCGCCCGGTGGCCGTGACCCCGAGGGAGTGGTCCCCCGCAGATCACAGCGAGCCCACAGCGACAGAACACGCGGCGCCGGGTACCACTTGTCTCATGAGCCCCGCGTCCGCGTCGCCCGCCTCCGGCGGCCCGGCGACGGCCGCGGAACCGGATGACCCCACGCCGACGCGGGGCCTCGCCGTCGGGACGGCACCGGCGCCCGTCGGGACGACGTCGCCGCCCACCGAGACCCCGTCGGCGTCCGCCGGGACCACGTCGGCGTCCGCCGGGACCACGTCGCCGTCCGCCGGGACCACGTCGGCGTCCGCCGGGACCACGTCGCCGTCCGCCGGGACGACCCA
>NZ_JBVPVA010000357.1:0-2863 GCF_055612215.1 Actinomycetospora sp.
CGGGTTGCGGGTGGAGAGCTCGAGGTAGAAGTCGTCGAGGCCGTAGTCGCGCAGCAGGTCGAGCACGAAGGTCAGCAGCGAGGTGATCTCGCCGGCCATCTGCTCGCGGGTGCAGTAGATGTGCGCGTCGTCCTGGGTGAAGCCCCGCGCGCGGGTCAGCCCGTGCACGACACCCGACTTCTCGTACCGGTAGACGGTCCCGAACTCGAAGAGCCGCAGCGGCAGCTCCCGGTAGGAGCGCCCCCGCGACCGGTAGATCAGGTTGTGCATCGGGCAGTTCATCGGCTTGAGGTAGTAGTCGATGCCCGGCCGCCGCACCGTGCCGTCCTCGGCCCGCTCCTCGTCGAGGTGCATCGCCGGGAACATGCCCTCGCGGTACCAGTCCAGGTGCCCCGAGGTCTGGAAGAGCTCGCCCTTGGTGGCGTGCGGGGTGTTGACGAACTGGTAGCCGGCCTCGGTGTGGCGCTGCCGGCTGTAGTCCTCCAGCTCCTTGCGGATGATGCCGCCCTTGGGGTGGAAGACCGCGAGGCCGGACCCGATCTCGTCGGGGAAGCTGAACAGGTCGAGCTCGGTGCCGAGGCGCCGGTGGTCGCGCCGCTCGGCCTCGGCGAGGCGCTCCAGGTACGCGTCCTGAGCCTCCTGCGACTCCCACGCGGTGCCGTAGATCCGCTGCAGCTGGGCGTTGCGCTGGTCGCCCCGCCAGTACGCGGCCGCGCTGCGGGTGATCTTGAAGGCCGGGATGTAGCCCGTGGTCGGGAGGTGGGGGCCGCGGCAGAGGTCGCCCCAGACCCGCTCGCCGGTGTGGGCGTGGACGTTGTCGTAGGCGGTCAGCGCGCCGGCGCCGACCTCCATGATCTCGCCGTCCTCCTCGGCGTCCGAGGTGCCCTTGAGGTCGACGAGCTCGAGCTTGAACGGCTCGTCGGCGAGCTCGGCCCGGGCGGCGTCGAGGGAGGCGTACTCGCGCCGGACGAAGCGCTGCTTCGCCTTGACGATCTTGCGCATGGCCTTCTCGAGGGACGCGAGGTCCTCCGGGGTGAACGGCTTCTCGACGGCGAAGTCGTAGTAGAAGCCGTCCGCGACCGGCGGGCCGATGCCGAGCTTGGCCTCCGGGAACTGCTGCTGGACGGCCTGCGCGAGCACGTGGGCGGCGCTGTGGCGGATCACCGCGCGGCCGTCCTCGGTGTCGGCGGGCACCGGCTCGACGTCGACGTCGGACTCCGGGCGCCACGCGAGGTCCTTGAGGGTGCCGTCGGGGGCGCGGACGACGACGACGGTGGTCTCCCCGCTCCCGGACAGTCCCGCGTCCCGCACCGCCTCGCCCGCCGTCGTGCCCGCGCCGACCCGGACGGTGGCGGCGGGCGCGGGGGCGATGAGCGAGGACACGGCGGTGCTCCTGGGTCGGTGCGGCGATTCCGCGGAGGAGTGGCTCCGCGTGATCCCAGCTTATCGACCGACTCCGACGGCCTCCCCAGCCGCGCCCCGGGGCCGTGTCGACGCCGGCGGTGATCATCGGTGACGGGAGACGGTCGGCCGATGATCAACAGCCCTCCGTGGCGGCCTCCGTGGCACGGAGACAGCAACCGAGGGCTGCTGATCATGGGCGAGGGCCCGGGGAGGCGGTCACCGCGGATCAGGCCGCGGCCCGGCCCGGGCGTGCGGGCCGGTGTCCCAGCGCGGCCACGAGGAACGCCTCCACGGCCCGGACGACCAGCCGGGTCCGCGGGGTGGGGAGCAGGTCGAACCCGTGCTGGGCGTGCGGCAGCTCGGCGTAGGCGACCGGCTGGTCCGAACCCGCCCGCAGCGCCCGCACGAAGGCCCGGCTCTGCTCCGGGACCACGACGGCGTCGCCGGTCCCGTGCAGCACGAAGAACGGCGGCGCCCCGGGGTGGACCCGGTGCAGGGGCGAGGCCTCGGTCCACGTCGCGACGTCGTGGGTGAGCGGCCCGGGCATCACCGTGTCGGCGAGCAGCAGGTCGAGGGTGCCGCTGCCGTCGTCCTCGGTGAGGTCGTAGATGCCGTAGAGGGTGACGGCGGCGTCGACGCGGGTCGCGCCCTCGCCGGTCAGCGCGGCGAGTGCGGCCAGGTGCGCGCCGGCGGAACCCCCGGTGACCGCGACGAAGCCCGGGTCACCGCCGTGCTCGCCGACGTGGGCGTGCACCCAGCGCAGCGCGGCCCGGACGTCGTCGATCATCGCGGGCCACCGGGCGTCCGGCCCGAGCCGGTAGTTGACCGTCACGCAGACCCAGCCGCGGTCGACGAGGTAGCCCATCAGGGGGTTGGCCTCGCCCTCCTTGCGGCCCGAGGACCAGGCGCCGCCGTGGATCTCGACGAGGACGGGGGCGCCCGCGTCGGTGGGGAGGTCCGGGTGGCGCCAGACGTCGAGGAGGTTCTCCCGGCCGTGCGGGCCGTAGGCGACGTCCCGCGCGCCGGCGGTGCGGAACCGGCGCGGCGCGGTGATCACGCGGGGCGGGAGCCGTCCGGGTGTCTCGGGGGTGGGCGCGTCCCGGCCGAGGGCCGTCGCGAGCGCCTCGGCCAGGACCTGCTCGGTGGCGCGGGCACGACGGTCCAGCGCCAGGACGGCGACGACGGCGGCCGCGGCGAGTCCGAGCCCCACCCGGCCCGTGGCCGTCCGCGCCGCCCCGCGACGGGCCGCGCCCGCCGCGACCCCGACGGTCACCGCGGCCGTCGGCCGGGGCAGCTCGGTCGCCAGGGCCGCGAGCAGCGACGCCCCGAGGGCCTCGGGCCAGCGCCGGGTCAGCGGCCGGAACCCGGCGGCGGCGACGAGCGCGGCCCCGGCACCCGCGGCCAGGGCCACGAGCGTCGAGCCCCAGGGCCCTCGGGAGTCCCGTCGCTCCGCTCGCCC
>NZ_JBVPVA010000454.1:0-3508 GCF_055612215.1 Actinomycetospora sp.
GGGAGAGGAGCCACCGATGAGCGCCTGGCCGTTGTGGTGCAGTGCGCTGCTGCTCGTCGTCGGGGTCCCGGTGGTCGCGGTCGCGACGCAGCTCGCGGTGCGTCATCGATGGCCGCGGCTGCGCGAGGGTGAGCACAACGAGGTCGCGGGGTTCCTCATCGCGATCGTCGGGGTCATCTACGCCGTGCTGCTCGCGTTCGTCGTCATCGTGAGCTGGCAGCAGTTCAGTCGCGCGGGGGACATCGTCGGGCAGGAGGCCAGCGCCCTGCGCACGATCGAGCGCACCGCGGCCGCGTTCCCGCCCGACTCCCACGCGCGGATCCGCGCCGACGTCATCGCCTACGCGCGCACCGTCGTCGACGACGAGTGGCCGGCGATGGGTCGCGGTGAGTCCGGCGCGCCCGCGGTGGGCGCGACGCTGGACCGGCTCTCGATCGACATCGAGGCGCTGCCCGCGGACACCCCGTCCCGCGCGCAGTTCGTCGGCGCCGAGGCCGAGCGGTTCAACGACCTGGTGACCGCGCGCTCCTCCCGGCTGGACTTCGTGACGGGGGGCCTGCCGGGGGTGTTGTGGGCGGCGCTCATCGTCGGCGCGGTCGTCACGATCGGCTTCTCGATGATCTTCGCGCTGACCAGCCCGGTGCTGCAGCTGCTGATGACGGGCAGCATCGCCGTGCTGATCGGCATCCTGCTGTTCGTGGCGGTGTCGATCGACCACCCGTTCGTCGGCGACGTCGCGGTGACCCCGGGCTCGCTCGAGCGGGTCCTGGTCGACTTCCCGGGCCCGCCCGGCTGACGCGCGCGGCGCCTCGCTACCTTCCCGCGATCAGCCCGGGGTGCTCGAGGAGGCGGCGTGGACACGGTCGACTGGGGCACGGAGTGGATCACGAGCCCGTTGTGGATCCTCGGGGTCTTCGTCGCGACGGTGATCGTGCTCGGCATCGTCGTCGTGCTCCTGGTCCGGGCGACGACGTGGGGTCGGCAGTTCTGGCGCCTGGCCGGGCCGTTCGTCCGCCCGCGCCGCGGGGAGCGGGCCAGCTGGCGCCCGACGGTGTTCGTCCTGGTCCTGCTGCTGCTCGTCGTGCTGTCGGTGCGCATCAACCTGCTGCTGTCCTACAACACGAACGACCTCTACACCGCGCTGCAGAACCTGGACTCCGGCGCGTTCTGGCGGGCGCTCGGCATCTTCGCGGTGATCGCGGTGATCTCCGTGGCCGAGTCCCTGGTGACCTACTACGTCGGCCAGTCGTTCGTGATCCGGCTCTGGGAGGACCTCAACGCCAGGTTCCTCGGTGACTGGCTCGGCGACCGGGTCTACCACCGATCGCGGTTCTCCCCGACGCAGGTCGACAACCCCGACCAGCGCATCCAGGAGGACATCACCGACTTCGCCCAGACCTCCTACTCGCTCTCGATCGGCCCGAGCGGGGCGGTGAGCGCCCTGGTCACGATCCCGTCGTTCACGATCGTGCTCTGGCAGCTCTCGGGGCCGCTCACGGTGTTCGGGCTCGAGATCCCACGCGCGATGACGTTCATCGCGTTCCTCTACGTCATCGTCGCGACGGTGTTCGCCTTCCGGATCGGCAAGCCCCTGGTCCGGCTGAACTTCCTCAACCAGGGACTCAGCGCGTTCTACCGCTACGGGCTCGTGCGCGTGCGCGACAACGCCGAGAACATCGCCTTCTCGCGGGGCGAGCCGCTGGAGCGGCGCACCCTGGACGGCCGGTTCGGCGACGTGATCGCGAACTACTGGCGCATCGTCGTCCGGACGCTCAAGTTCCAGGGCTTCAACCTGGCCGTGAGCCAGGTCGCGGTGGTGTTCCCGATCATCATCCAGGCGCCCCGGTTCTTCGCCCGGGCGATCAGCCTGGGCGACGTCCAGCAGACCGCGCAGGCGTTCAGCCAGGTCCACGACGCGCTGTCGTTCTTCCGCAACGCCTACGACCAGTTCGCCGCCTACCGTGCCGTGCTCGACCGCCTCACCGGGCTGCTCGACGCGGACCAGGAGGCACGCCAGCTGCCGGTCCTGGACGTCACCGACCGGGCCGCCGGCGTCGTCGTGCGGGACCTGACGGTGAACAAACCCGACGGCGAGACCCTCGTCCGGGACCTGTCGATGGAGCTCGGCCGCGCCGAGTCGCTGCTCGTCACCGGCCGCTCGGGCACCGGCAAGACCACGCTGCTGCGCAGCCTCGCGGACCTGTGGCCCTACGCCGACGGCCACGTCGAGCGCCCGGTGGGCGGCGGCGCGGTGTTCCTCGCGCAGCAGCCCTACCTGCCCCTCGGCACGTTGCGGACGGCGCTGGCCTACCCCGGCGCACCGGAGACCGTGTCCGACGACGAGGCGGCGCGGGTCCTGCGCGCGACCGCGATGGGCCACCTCGTCGACCGGCTGGACGACGAGGAGCTGTGGTGGCGCACGCTCTCGCCGGGCGAGCAGCAGCGCATCGGGTTCGCGCGGCTGCTGATCGCGCGGCCCGACGTGGTGTTCCTCGACGAGGCCACGGCCGCCCTCGACGAGGGACTCGAGCACGACCTCTACACGCTGCTGCGCCGCGAGCTCCCCGATCTCGTGCTGGTGAGCGTCGGGCACCGCAGCAGCCTGGAGGCCTTCCACTCCCGACGGCTCGACCTCGAGGGTGAGGGCGCCTGGCGGGCGGAGCCCCTCGTCCGGTGATCCGTGCTCACGGAGCGCAACCAGCGTGTTCCCCTGATCGCCACATGCGTCACTCCTGTGTCGCTTGACCCTTGCGTCGTGATCGTTGTTACTGTCTGTCGCTCAGCCATCCTGATCTGAGAGGTCGGCAGGCCGTGGACGAACCAGGACGTGCAGACCCGGGGCGCGGCCGGTGACCACCACGTCGCTGCGTCGCCGATCGCCGGCCGACCTCGCCGCCGACGCGAACCACTGGGGCGGTCCCCGCTCGGTGACGCTGGTCCCGGCTCCGCGGCGCGCCCCGGACGACCCCCGCACGGTGGCCCTCGTCCCGCGGACCGAGGAGCGTCCTCCGGTCGGGCCCCGGATCGTGACGCTCACTCCGCGGCCGCGCCGTCGCCCGGACCCGCTGCCGCGTCTCACGGACCCGCCGCGACGAGCCGACACGGACCCGCCGCGCCGAGCCGACACGGCGCCGGTCACGTCCCCCGCGGCCCGGTCGGCACGCCGGCCGGTCGGGGCGGCGTCGGCGGACCGGCCACCAGGACGACGAGCAGCGTCCCGAGCCAGAGCACCAGCAGGACGTGGCGGACCGGCCGGCGTGCCGACCGGGCCGCGGGGGACGTGACCGGCGCCGTGTCGGCTCGTCGCGGCGGGTCCGTGAGACGCGGCGGCGGGTCCGTGGGACGCGGCGGCGGATCCGGGCGACGGCGCGGCCGCGGAGTGAGCGTCACGATGCGCGGCCCGACCGGAGGACGCTCCTCGGTCCGCGGGACGAGGGCCACCGTCCGGGGGTCGTCCGGGGGGCGCCGCGGAGCCGGGACCAGCGTCACCGACCGGGGACCGCCCCAG
>NZ_JBVPVA010000528.1:0-6616 GCF_055612215.1 Actinomycetospora sp.
CCGCCGCCCGCCGACCCCCGGACGTCCACCGGGACCACGCAGTTCCACCGCGATCCGCACCGGTGCTCGGCCGTCCGGCCGAGGGTCGACGCGGACCCACCACCACTTCGTCGACGACGGGAGGGGCACGTGGCCACCACCGCCACCGGCACCAGCAGCACCGGTCCGCAGGCCCAGGGCCTCTACGACCCCGCGTACGAGCACGACGCCTGCGGTGTCTCGTTCGTCGCCGACATCGCGGGCCGCCGCGGGCACGACATCGTCGCCAAGGGCCTCACCGCCTTAATCAACCTCGAGCACCGCGGGGCCCGCGGGGCCGAGCCGGAGACCGGCGACGGCGCCGGCATCCTCATCCAGCTCCCGGACGACCTGTTCCGCCCGCTGCTCGCCGAGCAGGGCGTGGAGCTCCCCCCGGTCGGGCGCTACGCCGCGGGGGTGGCGTTCCTGCCCACCGACGACGACGGGGACGCCGAGGCCCGCGCGATCGTCGAGCGCCTCGCCGACGAGGAGGGCCTCGAGCTCCTCACCTGGCGCGAGCTGCCGACCGACCCCGACGGGGCGGGCATCGGCCCCACGGCGCGCGAGGTCATGCCGCGCTTCGCCCAGCTCTTCGTCGGCCTGCCCGACCACGTCAGGACCGTCGTCGACACCCCGAACAGCGGCGACGACGACGCAGGCATCGTGCTCACCCTCGAGCGGCGGGCCTTCGCGCTGCGCAAGCGCGTGGAGCACGAGACCCGCGCGGCCGGGTGCACGGCCTACTTCCCCTCGCTGTCCGGCCGCACGATCGTCTACAAGGGCATGCTCGCCGAGGGCCAGCTCGCGCCCTTCTACGCCGACCTGCGCGACGCGCGCACCACCAGCTCGCTCGCGCTGGTGCACAGCCGGTTCTCGACGAACACGTTCCCGGCCTGGGACCTCGCGCACCCCTACCGCTACCTGGCCCACAACGGCGAGATCAACACCCTGCGGGGCAACCGCAACTGGATGCGGGCGCGCGAGTCGATGCTCTCCACCGGCGCCTTCACCGAGCGCGACCTCGACCGCATCTTCCCGATCGTCACGCCCGACGCCAGCGACTCGGCGAGCTTCGACGAGGTGCTCGAGCTGCTGCACCTGGCCGGGCGGTCACTGCCGCACGCGGTGCTGATGATGATCCCGGAGGCGTGGGAGAACCACACCGAGATGGACGCGGCCCGCCGCGCGTTCTACCGCTACCACTCGACGATCATGGAGGCCTGGGACGGCCCGGCCCTCGCCGCGTTCACCGACGGCTCGGTGATCGGCGCGGTGCTCGACCGCAACGGCCTGCGCCCGGCGCGGTACTGGGTCACCGAGGACGGCCTGGTCGTGCTCGGGTCCGAGGTCGGCGTCCTCGAGATCGACCCCGCCGCGGTCGTGCGCAAGGGCCGGCTCGAGCCCGGCCGCATGTTCCTCGTCGACACCGTGGGCCGCCGCATCGTCGACGACGACGAGATCAAGGGCGCCCTCGCCGCCGAGCACCCCTACGAGGAGTGGCTGCACGCCGGGATGATCGACCTGCCCGACCTGCCCTCGCGCGACCGCGTGCCGTTCGACCGCGACGTCCTCGTGCGCCGCCAGCAGACCTTCGGCTACACCGGCGAGGAGCTGACGCTGCTGCTGCGCCCGATGGCCACCGGCGCGGGCGAGGCCACCGGCTCGATGGGCAACGACGCGCCGCTCGCGGCCTTCTCCGCGCGCAGCCGGTCGCTGTTCGACTACTTCATCCAGCTCTTCGCGCAGGTCACGAACCCGCCCCTGGACGCCTACCGCGAGGAGCTCGTCACCTCGCTGCAGGTCTCGCTGGGCTCGGAGACCAACCTGCTCGAGGTCTCGCCGGCCTCGTGCCGCCGGGTCGTGCTGCCGCTGCCGGTCATCGACGACGACGAGCTCGCCCAGATCGTCGGCATCAACGACGACGGCGACCTGCCCGGGTTCGCCCCGCACGTCGTCTCCGGGCTCTTCCGGGTGTCCGGCGGCGGGGAGGCGCTCGCGGCGCGGCTGACCGAGATCCGCGAGGAGGTCTCCGCGGCGGTCGCCGACGGCGCCCGGATCATCGTGCTCACGGACCGCCACTCCGACGCGGAGTTCGCGCCGATCCCGACGCTGCTGCTCACCGGCGCGGTGCACCAGCACCTGGTGCGGGAGAAGACGCGGACCCGGACCGACATCGTCGTCGAGGCCGGCGACGTCCGCGAGACCCACCACGTGGCGCTGCTGCTCGGCTACGGCGCCTCCGCGGTGAACCCCTACCTCGCGCTCGACTCCGTCGCCGACCTCATCGACCGCGGCGTCATCACCGGCGTGGGCGTGCCCACCGCCACCCGCAACGTCGTCGAGGCGCTGGCCAAGGGCGTGCGCAAGGTGATGAGCAAGATGGGGGTCTCGACGGTCGCGTCGTACATCGGTGCGCAGATCTTCGAGGCCATCGGGCTGGGCGAGGAGGTCGTCGCCGACTGCTTCGCCGGCACCACCTCGCGCCTGGGCGGCGTCGGCTACGACGTCCTCGCCGAGGAGGTCGCGATCCGCCACCGGCTGGCCTGGCCGGCGGACGGGGTGCGCGCCAACCACCGCGAGCTCGCCGTGGGCGGCGAGTACCAGTGGCGCCGCGAGGGCGAGCTGCACGTGTTCAACCCGCACACCGTGTTCAAGCTGCAGCACTCCACGCGCACCCAGAACTACGACGTCTTCAAGGAGTACACCCGCGCCGTCGACGAGCAGAGCTCGGCGCTGCTGACGCTGCGCGGGTTGTTCGACTTCGACCACGACCGCGAGCCGGTGCCGATCGACGAGGTGGAGCCGGTCTCCGAGATCGTCAAGCGGTTCAACACCGGCGCGATCTCCTACGGCTCGATCTCCCAGGAGATGCACGAGGTCCTCGCGATCGCGATGAACCGCCTCGGCGGGCGCTCCAACACCGGCGAGGGCGGCGAGGACCCGGACCGCTTCACCCGCGACGCCAACGGCGACTCGCGCCGCTCGGCGGTCAAGCAGGTCGCGTCCGGGCGCTTCGGGGTGACCAGCGAGTACCTGGTCAACGCCGACGACATCCAGATCAAGATCGCGCAGGGCGCCAAGCCCGGCGAGGGCGGGCAGCTGCCCGGCCACAAGGTCTACCCCTGGATCGCGAAGACCCGGTTCTCGACGCCGGGCGTGGGCCTGATCAGCCCGCCGCCGCACCACGACATCTACTCGATCGAGGACATCGCCCAGCTCATCCACGACCTCAAGAACGCGAACCCGGCGGCGCGGATCCACGTCAAGCTGGTCTCGCAGGTCGGGGTCGGGACGGTGGCCGCGGGCGTGTCGAAGGCGAAGGCCGACGTCGTGCTGATCTCCGGCCACGACGGCGGCACGGGCGCCTCACCGCTGTCGTCGATCAAGCACGCGGGCGGGCCGTGGGAGCTCGGCCTCGCCGAGACCCAGCAGACGCTGCTGCTCAACGGGCTGCGCGACCGCATCGTCGTGCAGACCGACGGCCAGCTGAAGACCGGCCGCGACGTGATGATCGCCGCGCTGCTCGGGGCCGAGGAGTACGGCTTCGCGACCGCCCCGCTGGTGGTCAGCGGCTGCATCATGATGCGGGTCTGCCACCTCGACACCTGTCCGGTCGGCGTCGCGACGCAGAGCCCCGTGCTGCGGGCGAAGTTCAACGGCAAGGCCGAGTACGTCGTGGCGTTCATGGAGTTCGTCGCCCAGGAGGTGCGCGAGCACCTCGCGGCGCTCGGGTTCCGCTCGCTGGCCGAGGCCATCGGGCACACCGAGGTCCTCGACACCCGGGCCGCCGAGTCGCACTGGAAGGCCGAGGGCCTCGACCTGTCGTCGATCCTGCACCGCCCCGAGCTCTCGGGGGCCTTCGCCGAGCAGACGCTGTACCGGTCGAAGCCGCAGGACCACGGCCTCGAGAAGGCGCTGGACCACACGCTGATCCAGCTCGCCGAAGGTGCCATCGCCGACGGGTCGCCGGTGCACCTGGAGCTGCCGGTGCGCAACGTCAACCGCACCGTCGGGACCATGCTCGGCTCCGAGGTGACCAAGCGCTGGGGTGGGAAGGGCCTGCCCGACGACACCATCGACGTCACCTTCACCGGGTCCGGGGGCCAGTCCTTCGGCGCCTTCCTGCCCCGCGGCGTCACGCTGCGGCTGGTCGGCGACACCAACGACTACTGCGGCAAGGGGCTGTCCGGCGGGCGGATCACGGTGCGCCCGCACCCCGAGGCGCCGCTCACCGCGGAGGAGAACATCGTCGCGGGCAACGTCATCGCCTACGGCGCCACCGCCGGCGAGATCTACCTGCGGGGCAAGGTCGGCGAGCGGTTCTGCGTCCGGAACTCCGGGGCGCACGCGGTCGTCGAGGGCGTCGGCGACCACGGCTGCGAGTACATGACCGGCGGCCGCGCGGTGATCCTCGGCGGCATCGGCCGGAACTTCGCGGCCGGCATGTCCGGCGGGGTCGCGTACGTGCTCGACCTCGCCGAGAACCGCGTGAACCACCAGATGGTCGAGCTCGAGGTGCCGAGCGTCTCCGATCTCGACGAACTGCGCGGCCTCGTGGAGAAGCACTACGCCGCCACCGACTCCGCCGTGGCCCACCGGCTGCTCACCGACTGGGAGTCCGCCTCGATGCGGTTCACCAAGGTGATGCCGGTGGACTTCAAGCGGGTCCTGGAAGCCACCGCCGACGCCGAGCGCGACGGGCGGGACGTGAACGACGCGATCATGGAGGCCGCTCGTGGCTGACCCCCGGGGTTTCCTCTCGACCGGCCGCGAGCTGCCCCGCCGGCGGCCCGTGGACCTGCGCCTGCGTGACTGGCACGAGGTCTACGAGGAGCTCAACGAGACCACGCTCAAGAAGCAGGCCGGGCGCTGCATGGACTGCGGCATCCCGTTCTGCCACCAGGGCTGCCCGCTCGGGAACATGATCCCGGAGTGGAACGACCTGGTGTGGCGCGACGACTGGTCGGAGGCCATCGAGCGCCTGCACGCCACCAACAACTTCCCGGAGTTCACCGGGACGCTGTGCCCCGCCCCGTGCGAGGCGGCATGCGTGCTGGGCATCAACAACGACCCGGTGACGATCAAGCAGGTCGAGATCGAGATCATCGACCGCGCGTGGGAGGAGGGCTGGGTCCGCCCGCAGCCCGCCGAGACGCGGACCGGGCACCGCGTCGCGGTCATCGGGTCCGGGCCCTCGGGGCTCGCGGCCGCCCAGCAGCTCACCCGCGCCGGCCACGACGTCACGGTGTACGAGCGCGCCGACCGCATCGGCGGCCTGCTCCGCTACGGCATCCCCGAGTTCAAGATGGAGAAGCGCCGCCTCGACCGCCGGCTCGAGCAGATGGCGGCCGAGGGCACGCACTTCGTCGCCGGGGTCGAGGTGGGCGGGACGGGCCCGCACGACGTCTCCGTCGAGGACCTGCGGTCGCGCTTCGACGCGGTCGTCCTCGCCGTCGGGGCCACCGCCTGGCGCGACCTGCCGATCCCGGGCCGCGAGCTCTCCGGCGTCCACCAGGCGATGGAGTACCTGCCGCCGTCGAACCGGGTGCAGCAGGGCGACTACTCCCGCTCCGACATCGACGCCGAGGGCAAGCACGTCGTCGTGATCGGCGGCGGCGACACCGGCGCGGACTGCGTCGGGACCGCCCACCGCCAGGGCGCCGCGTCGGTCACCCAGCTCGAGATCATGCCGATCCCGCCGTCGGAGCGGCCCGCGACGAACCCGTGGCCGACCTACCCGGCGATCTACCGCGTCTCCTCGGCCCACGAGGAGGGCGGCGAGCGGCTGTTCTCGGTCAACACCGAGGAGTTCCTCGACGACGGGCACGGCGGGCTGCGGGCGCTGAAGCTGGTGGACGTGCAGCGCGTCGGCGGGAAGTTCGAGCCGGTGGAGGACTCCGAGCGCGAGCTCGAGGCCGACCTGGTCTTCCTCGCGATGGGCTTCCTCGGACCGCAGCGCGACGGCCTGCTCGACGCACTGGGCGTGGAGTACGACGACCGCGGCAACGTGCGCCGCGACGCGTCCTACGAGACGACGGTGCCGGGCGTGTTCGTGGCCGGCGACGCGGGCCGCGGGCAGTCGCTCATCGTCTGGGCGATCGCCGAGGGCCGGTCCGCCGCGGCGGGGGTCGACGAGAAGCTGACCGGCCGCGACGTCCTGCCGCGGCCGATCAATCCGGGGGACCGCGCCTTCGCCTGACGGCGCGTGCGTGCGTTTCCGTGCCCCCCGCCGCCCCGCTGCTGCCCCCCCGTTGATCAACAGCACGCCACGCAGGTTTGATCATGGTCGGACCGGCGTGGTGTGCCCCTCGGGTCGGGGCGGGTCGGAGCGTGCGCCTGGCCCGCCCTAGCTGGTTGATCATCAGCACACCAGGCGAGTCGATCACGGTCTGACCTGCCCAGCGTGCTGTTGATCAGCTGCAGGCCGGGGTCCGGGGACGAGCGCGGCTGCGCCGAGCGCCACGGTGACCGTGCATCCGCCACCGCCGTGGCCCATTCCGTCGCGGTGTCCGGTCGATCGGCGCCGAGCCCCAAACCGCGGCCCCGGTGCGTCTCGTCATGCGGCTCTCGCGGTCCGTGGCTCGGCGGAACGGGCACC
>NZ_JBVPVA010000575.1:0-3466 GCF_055612215.1 Actinomycetospora sp.
GTGGGCGAGCAGTGCGTCACCCGTCGATCGGGCTGTCCCCTCCGCCTCGTGGAAGACCGCGCGGCCCCGGTCGGTGAGCTCGACGGAACGCAGCCGCCGGTCGCCGGGTACCGCCCGTCGCCGTGCGAGCTCACGGGCTTCGAGGTCGTCGACGATCCGCATCATCGAGACGCGGTCGGTGCCGACGTCGTCGACGAGGTCCCGTTGCGTGCGGGGTCCGTCGACGAGGGCCGCCAGGACGCCGAAGTGTCGGCCTTCGATGCCCAGCGGAGCCAGCGTTTCGGAGAACGCCCGGGCTGCTCGCGCATGGGCTCGTCGGAGCAGAGGGCCCACCGCGTACGGCACCGGGCTCGGCGGGCCGGGGGACTCCGGGGAGGTCTCGCTCACGGCCCGAGCGTAGCGACACCCGGGATGGCTTCCCATGTAGTCGTTACTCCTGTAACAATCACGGGTGAAGCGAAGCCGTCACCCTGGAGCTCCGATGCCCGACGTCACCATCTCCACCCGAGGACCGATCCCGTCCGCGCCCCGGAGCGATCGCCGTGCGGCGCGCGCCGGTCGGGCCCTGCTCGTGGTCATCGCCGTCGTCACGATCGTCGTGCCAGTCCTGCTCGACGCCGTCGTCCTGCGCGGTGCGCACATCGCCAACCCGGCGTGGTTACCGCACGCCAAGCTGCATGCCGCGATGTCGTTCCTGGCGCCCGTGGCGTTGGGGGCGGGTGCGCTGATGTGTCTGCTCGGCCGCCCGGTCACCGACCGCTTCGCCATGGCCGTCGGGGCCTATCTCGCGGGCGCGTTCTGGCTCGTGGTGCTCGGGGCGGGGTGCTGGCCCGGGACGTCGTACTTCTTCGTCGACGACCCGGTCTACGGCCATCCCCTCGACCGCCCGGAGACGCTCGGCCTGCCCAACAACGTCGCGACCGCGCTGCTGCTGCTCGTGCTCGCCGTTGTCGGGCTCGCGCTGGTTCTGGGGGGGCGTCGCGGTCCGGCGCGCTCGTGAGCGTCCCGGTGAGCTATCGGGCGAGTGCGCCGAGCAGCCGGGAGACGACGATCCCGATGAGCAGCCAGACCACCGCGGGCAGGCCGTAGTTGAGGACCACCTCCAGCGACGGGCTCGAGGGGGCGAACAGGTCTCCCAGGCCGAGCGTGAGGTGGTCCGCCGCGGAGGCCACGGCCGTCGCGACCCCGTTGCGGGGATTGGCCGACGTCACGACCAGCACGACGTGGACGACCAGCACCGCGGCGAACACCACGGTGACGATGCGGACCAACGAGGCCAGCACGCCCAGCGACCGACCGGCGACCGCACCCAGGCCGGAGCCGGCTCCGCCGCGCTCCGATCCACTCCCGCTCTCAGAGGACATGGCCCGGGATGGTGACAGGTCCACCCGGCCGAGCGGCGTCCGGCGTCCGGCGCCGCCCGCTCGCGGCCGCGGACGGTCGCGAGCTCAGGGAAAGCCGACGGCGCTCTCCAGCAGCGGGAGCTCGTCGGTGCGCGGTCCCGGAGGCGGGTCGGCGACGACGGTCTCGGGGGTGACCGAGCCCTCCCAGGTCATCGTGTCGATCTCGAACGGCAGGTTCGTGGCGCTGAGCGCGGCGGGGGAGTCCATGAGCTGGAAGTGCAGGTGGGATTCGCTGGTGTTGCCGGAGTTCCCGGCGCGCGCGAGCACCTGACCCCGGCGGACGTGGTCACCGACCCGCACCGCAGGCGAGCCCGTCTGGAGATGGGCGTAGAAGGCGTAGGCGCCGCCGCCGAGGTCGAGGACGATCCGGTTGCCGCCCAGGTCGTCCAGGGGCAACGTCGGGAACTGGTGCGGGGGCGTCTCGGGCATGTCACCCACCACGGCCGCGACCGTGCCGTCCGCGACCGCCAGGACCGGCTGGCCGAAGGTGAAGTAGTCCTCGTTGCGGTTCGGGTCGCCCGCGAACGTGGCCTGCGTGCCGCGGGCGAGGTCGGCGATGGGTCGGGCGGCGAGGTCGAAGCGGGACCAGTCGACCGCGTACCGCTCGCCGCCGTTGATGCGCCCCGCGAGGGGCACCATCGCGGCCCGGTGGGGTGAGAGCTCGCAGCAGCCGTTGACCGCGACCCAGTCGGGGCCGGTCAGCGGGGGACCGATGACCCGCGGCGCCGGCCCGTCGATCCGGACCGGTCCGGTGACCTGCTCGCTGGTCGACGGGAACGTCGCCGCGGCGAACGTCGCCTGGTCGGGCGGGAGCGGACCGAACGTGGCGCGGACGCGGTGCACGACGGCGGCGGGCACGGCGTCGCGGCTGTCGTAGGTGTCGTCGAGGAGCAGCAGGACCGTGCGGCCTGCGGGCACCTCGGCGACCGGTTTCGGGGGCAGGGTGTAGTCGCCGACGAGCAGGGATCGGGCCGTGATCGCCGGGCCGGCGAGGCTGCCGACGACGCGGCCGGCCGGGCCGTCGGCGAGGGACTCGACCGAGGTGAGGGTCGCCGCGCGCGGGCCGGCGTCGAGCACCTGCAGTTCGTAGACGACGTGGAACTTCCCGTCGGTGCCCCGCACCGGCGACGGGTCCTGGGGCACCGGGGTGATCACGAGCGGGAGGAACGTCGCGGGATCCTGTGCGGGGGACACCGGGGGAGGTGGGCTGGCGGTGGTCGAGGCACAGCCGGCGAGCACGAGGAGCGCGGTCACGCCGACGACCGCCAGGTGGTGGCGGCGCATCGTCGTGCTCCACGAGTCCTGCCGCCGGGTCCCCACGCGGATGGACTCTAGGGAGCACCGCGGGACTCGTACAGGCACCTGGGTCTCGACGAGGGATGCAGCGCAGAATCAGGCCTTCGACGACGTCGCCGGTGCCGACCGGCTCGAGGGAGGACCGCATGCGCGTCACCACGATCTACACCAACCTCCGCGTGCCCGACATCGCCGCGGCGCGGAGCTTCTACGCCGGCTACCTCGGGCTGGCGGACGAGTCCATCAACATGGACTGGGTGACCCGGTTCTCCTCGCCGGAGACCGGCGCGAGCGTCCAGCTGGTCACCCGCGACGCGACCGCGCCGGAGGACTCGGTGGCCTCCGTCCGGGTCGACGACGTCGAGGCGGCGCTGGCCGAGGCACGGGAGCGCGGTTACGAGATCGTGCACCCGCTGACCACCGAGCCCTGGGGTGTGCGTCGCTTCTTCGTCCGGGCGCCCGACGGCAACGTCTTCAACATCGCCCAGCACGTCGACTGAGCCACCGCCCAGGTGGACCGACGTGTACCGGGCGCCGGTGGTCGGTTGAGCGGTCCGGGGCCATCCGATGCCGCCCTTCGACGACGACCACCACGGCGTCCGTCGTCACCTGACCGCCGCGGTCGTCCCGGGGTCACTCGACCGAGCTGCCCAGCGCGTTCTCGTGCTCCAGCGCCGCCGCGATCGCGCCGTAGGCGGACCGGTGCCGGCCGATCGCGTCGACCAGGGTGTCGGTGTCCACCTCGGCCTCGGCGTCGCGCCCGTCCT
>NZ_JBVPVA010000845.1:0-3647 GCF_055612215.1 Actinomycetospora sp.
GTGGCCCAGCGCTCGACGCTCCCGACCACGACCGGCCCCGGCGACGGGACCCCGGCGGACCGGGCCCCGCAGGAGCCGACCACCGGGAGGGCGGACCGGCCGTCGTCGTCCGACGAGGACGCTCCGCAGGAGTGAGACACGAGCGCCGTCCGACGCTCACCGTGCGTCGATCGCCGCCGGAACGCGCGGACCGCCGTCGCCGCTCGTCGGTCTCGTGCGTGCACTGACCGCACGACCGGATTCGGCGGACGTCCGGGTGGGAACGGGGAGTAGCGTCGCGCGCCAGAATCCACCGGTGGAGGTCCCCCGCCGGGGTCGCGTGCGTCGTCGTCGGATGGGAGTCGACCGGAGTGTCCGCAGCGAGGAACGACGGCCCCGGCCCGGGACGTCACGGTCTCGCCGGACCCTCGGCTCCCCCGCAGGACGCCGGTGAGCCGGAGTGGCCCCTCCCCGACGCGCGCGACGGCCGGATGGACACCGGCGGGCTCCAACGCAACCCGGTGACGGGGCCGAACGCGTTCGGCCTCGGGTCGACGGGCGCCGCGGCGTCGTGGCGCGGGCGGTCCGGGTACGGGTCCTACCACCCGGACGACTCCCTGTTCGACATCGCCGACGACCGGCGCGACGACGGCTCGACCACCGGCCCGTCGCCCGACGCCCGGGGCGCGAGCGCCCCGACCCGCGGCCGGCACGCCCGCCCCGATGACGACGACGACCCCGCGGGCGCGACGACCGACGCCACCCCGCTCGCGCCCTCGCCGTCGCCGTCGTGGGAGGACGCCCCGCCGCACCACACGCCCTCCCCCCGGGACGCCCCGCCCCCGATGGACCGGCTCGCCACGCCCGGTCTGGACGCCCTGTCCGCGCCGGCCGCGTACGAGTCGCCGGCCCCGTTCGAGCCACCGGCTCCGCGCGCACCGGCCGACACCTGGAGTCCGTCCGGCTCCTGGGGCGCCGCGCCCCCCGCGCCCGACACCGCCGATATGGTCTCGGTCGTCCGCGCGAGCTTCGCGGAGATCGCGTCACGCGCCGGCGAGCTGACCCAGCTGTTCTACGGGCTGCTCTTCCAGATCGCGCCGGAGACCCGGGACCTCTTCCCGGCCTCGATGGAGGTCCAGCGGACCCGGCTCCTGCGCGCGCTCATCCACTTCGTGCAGATGGTCGACCGCCCGGACGAGCTGGCGGTGTTCCTGCGCCAGCTCGGGCGCGACCACCGCAAGTTCGGCGTCGTCGGCGCGCACTACGACAAGGTCGGGGAGGCCCTCGTCGGCGCCCTCAAGGAGATCTCCGGGCCGCGCTGGGACGCGCGGACCGAGGACGCCTGGCTGCGCGCCTACGGCCTGCTCTCCCGGGTCATGTCCGAGGCGGCCGACGCCGTGCAGGGCCCGGCCGTGTGGATGGCCCGGGTCGTGGAGCACCGCCGGGTGACCCCCGACGTCGCCGTCATCCGGGTCCAGACCAGCCAGCCGGTGCCCTACCTCGCCGGCCAGTACGTCTCCGTCGAGATCCCCCAGCGGCCGCGGATGTGGCGCACGCTCTCACCCGCGAACGCACCGGGGTCGGACTGCGTGCTCGAGTTCCACGTCCGCACCGTCCCCGGCGGCTGGGTGAGCCGGGCGATGGTCGCCCACGTCTCCGTCGGCGAGGTGTGGCGGATCGGCGCGCCGATGGGGCAGCTGACGCTGGACCCGCGCTCACGCGCCGACCTGCTCATGGTCACGGGCGGCACCGGCCTCACGCCGGCCCGGGCGTTGATCGAGCAGATCCTCCTCGACGGCTCCGACCGCAAGGTGACGCTGTTCGCCGGCGGCCGCACCTGGGACTCGCTGTACGACATCGACTCCCTGCGCCGGATGGCCCAGGACCACCCGAGGCTCACCGTCGTCCCCGTCGTCGAGGAGGACGGGAGCCGCCACGGTGCGGAGACGGGGACCCTCGGCGAGGTGGTGGCCCGCTACGGCGCCTGGGCGGACCGCCAGGTCGTCGTCTCCGGCTCGCCGGCGATGGTGCGCTCGACCGTCGCCGCGATGGTCGAGGCCGGGACCCCGTTCACGCACATCCACCACGACCCGCAGCACACCGACTGACCGACGGCCCCCGTCGGCGACGGCTCACGCCTGCGCAATGGCCCCCTGCGTGGAGAGGTCCAGCGAGACCTGCGGCGAGTGGACGAGCGTCTGGTAGACGACGCAGTAGCGCTCGGTCAGCTTGTGCAGCGTCGCGAGGGTCTCGTCGTCGGCATCCGTGTCGAGGTCGAACGACAGCCGGATGTCCTTGAAGCCGACGGGGGCGTCCTTCGCGACGCCGAGCGTCCCGCGGAAGTCGAGGTCGCCCTCGGCGTGGATCGTCCCGCCGCGGACCTCGACACCCATGGACGTGGCCACCGCGCGCAGCGTCACCCCGGAGCAGGCGACGAGGGCCTCGAGCAGCATGTCCCCGGAGCAGAGCAGCTCACCGGTGCCGCCGGTGGCCGGGTGCAGCCCGGCCTCGACCATCGCCTGCGCGGTCTGCACGCGGCACGCGATGCCCGACCCGTCGAGGTCGCCGTCCGCCTTGAGGACGACGGTGGCCGACTCGGGATCGTCACGGTACTGCTGCTTGAGGGGGCCCTGGGTCTCGGCGAGCTGCTCTTTGCTCATGACTGCCTTGTCCATCCTCCCGAGTCTGCCTGGTCCGGGACCGCCGTGTCCTCCCGGCGACGGGGCCGGCAGGCGAACACCGCGACCGCGCCCAGGAGGGAGAAGGCGGTGGCCACGAGGACGGCCGTGTCGAACCCCTGGAGCAGGCCCACGGGTCCCGGCGGCAGGCCGGGGCGGGTCGCGACGACCGCGACCACCGTGGTGCCGATGGCCGAGCCGACGTAGCGGGCGGTGTTGTTCGCGCCGCTGCCCATCGCCGCGCGCCCGGGCGGCACGCTCGCGACGGCCTCGCGGCCCAGCGCGGAGTTGACCACCCCGCTCGTGATGCCGGCGACCAGCAGGCCCGGGACGTAGCGCCACGGCGAGGAGTCCGGCGTGGCCCCGAGCAGCAGCAACTGCCCGACCGCGACCACGGCGAGCCCGACGGCCAGCTGGATCCGCCCGCTCATCGACACCGGCAGCCGCCGCGCGAGCAGCGAGGTGACGACGCCCGTGGCCGACCACGCCAGCAGGATCACCGCGCCGATCACCGGCGACGCGCCGAGGCCCCGCGACATCACGGTCAGCAGGAACGACGTCGTGGCGATGATCCCGGCACCGGTCGCGAGCGCGCCGAGGGTCGCGGCGAGGAACGGCGGGGACCGGAAGAGCTCCGGGTCGATCATCGGTGCGCGGCGGCGGTGCTCCACGACCAGCCAGATCCCCAGCAGCACGAGCCCACCGAGGACCAGGACGACGACGAGCGGGCGGGTCGGCCCGCCGCGCGCCTCGACGAGGCCGGTGAGCAGCACCCCGACGCCGGCCGCCAGCAGCACCACCCCGGGCCCGTCGACCGGCCGCGGCCGCTCGGCGCGGGACTCGTCGAGCATGGAGCGGGCGACGACGCCGAGCACCACCGCGAGCACCGCCTCCAGCCAGTACGAGGCCGCCCATCCCCCGATCTCCTGCGCGCCGGTGGCGAGCAGCGGGCCGACCGCGATCCCCGCCCCCAGCGCGGCGCCCCACACC
>NZ_JBVPVA010000895.1:0-3479 GCF_055612215.1 Actinomycetospora sp.
GGGGGGGGGGGGGGGGCACGACATCGAAGGTGCCCGGCCCGGCGTCGGCGCCGGCTGACGCCGGTCCCGCACGCGCCGACCACCCGGACCGGCATCACCGCCGGGTGCGGCCACCGTCATCAGCGCCCGAGTGAGGGGGAGACGTGGAACTGCTCGAGGGGACCGTCCGTCCCTACGCGTGGGGTTCGCGCACGCACATCGCGGAGCTGCTCGGCGAGACCGTCCCGTCGCCGCACCCGCAGGCCGAGCTGTGGCTCGGAGCGCACCAGGACGCACCGTCGCGGCTGGTCGAGCAGCCGGGGGACCGCACCCTGCTCGACGCCCTCGCCGCCGATCCGGAGGGCACCTTCGGCGCCGCCCGCGCCGGACGCTGGCAGGGCCGACTGCCGTTCCTGCTCAAGGTGCTCGCCGCCGAGGAGCCGCTGAGCCTGCAGACCCACCCCTCCGCGGAGCAGGCCGCCGCCGGCTACGCCCGCGAGGAGGCGCGCGGCGTCCCCCAGAGCGCCCCCGAGCGCAACTACCGCGACCCGCTGCCCAAGCCGGAGATCCTCTGCGCGCTCGAGGAGTTCCACGCGCTCGCGGGCTTCCGGGACGCCGCGACCACCGTCACGCTGCTGCGCGCCCTCGACGTCGACCGCCTCGCCCACCACACCGAGCTGCTCGCCGCCCAGCCCGACCCGGACGGCCTGCGTGCCCTGTTCACGATGTGGATCACGCTGCCGCAGCGCACCGTGGACGACCTCGTGCCCGCGCTCCTCGACGGCTGCGTGCGCCTCGCGAAGACCCCTGGCTCCCCGGGCGCGCCGGGCGGGGAGTTCGAGCGCGAGGTCCGCACCCTGCTCGACCTCGGGGAGCGCTACCCCGGCGACGCCGGCGTGCTCGCCGCGCTGCTGCTCAACCGCGTGGTGCTCGCCGAGGGCGAGTGCCTCTTCCAGCCCGCCGGCTCCCCGCACGCCTACCTGTCCGGGAGCGGCGTCGAGCTGATGGCCAACTCCGACAACGTGCTGCGGGCGGGCCTGACGCCCAAGCACGTGGACGTCCCCGAGCTGCTGCGGATCCTCGACTTCCGGTGCGGGCCCCCGACGGTGCTGCGTCCGCGCGTCGACGGCCCGCGGGCGGTGTTCACCGCGCCGAGCGAGCACTTCCGGCTGGTGCGCCTCGACGTGGGGCCCGACGACGGCCCGGTCGAGCTCGGCATCGACGGCCCCCGGATCGTGGTCGTGGTGCGCGGTGACGCCTCCCTGCGCGCCGGGACGGGTCGGTCGGTCGCGCTGGCGCGGGGCCGGGCAGTGTGGGCGCCCGCGGCCGACGGGGTCGTGACCGTGGAGGCCGGCCGGGGCCGTGCCCTGGTGTTCGCGGCCGGGGACGGCTGGAGCCCGGACGGCGACGACGCCCCTCCGGACGGGGCCGACTAGATTCCCGCGAGCCGGGCGGCGTGCCCGGTTCGTCGCCCTGCGCCCCAGGAGGTCACGGTGTCCGCATCCGGAGGCTCCAAGGCGATCATCGCCGCCCTGTCCGCCAACGCGGGCATCGCGGTGGCGAAGTTCGTCGGCTTCGCGATCACCGGGTCGTCCTCGATGCTCGCCGAGGGCGTCCACTCGGTGGCCGACACCGCGAACCAGGGGCTGCTGCTGTTCGGGCGCAAGCGCGCCGCTCGGCAGGCGACCCCCGAGCACCCCTTCGGCTACGGCCGCGACCGCTTCTTCTACTCGTTCGTCGTCGCCCTCATGCTGTTCACGCTCGGCTCGGTCTTCGCGATCTACGAGGGCGTGCACAAGCTGTCGGTGCCGGAGGACCTGACCAGCCCCGTCGTCGCGATCGTCATCCTCGGGATCGCGATCGTGCTCGAGGGCTACAGCTGGCGCACGGCGATCCACGAGTCGCGCGAGCTCAAGGGCGACGCGACGTGGTGGGGCTTCATCCGCCAGTCGGTCAACCCCGAGCTGCCGGTCGTGCTGCTCGAGGACACCGGGGCGCTCGTCGGGCTGGCGCTCGCCCTCGTCGGGGTCGTGCTGACCGTCGCGACCGGCGACCCGGTCTGGGACGCCGTCGGCACGATCGCCATCGGCAGCCTGCTCGGGGTGATCGCGGTGATCCTCATCGTGGAGACCAAGAGCCTGCTGATCGGGGAGGGCGCCCGGGCGCCGCTGGTCCGGACGATCTCGTCGTCGCTGGTGGGCGGGCCGGTCGAGCGGGTCATCCACCTGCGCACCCAGTACCTGGGGCCCGAGGAGCTGCTGGTCGCGGCGAAGATCGCGGTGTCGGCGAGCCTGCCGACCGAGGCGGTCGCGGCCGCGATCGACGAGGCCGAGGCACGCCTGCGCGAGGCCGTCCCGCACGCCCGGCTGGTCTACCTCGAGCCCGACCTCGACCGCACCGGCTCCGACGACGGCCTCGATCCCGCGCTCGACCCGATGCCCTGAGACGGGGCCAGGGGGTCACCCTGGGTAGGGTCCCGGTCACCGCGCAGGCGGACACCGGACCAGGATCCGTACGAAAGGGGCCGGACATGGCGAGTCCGACGACGTCGAGGCAGGGGAGCCTCTTCCGGACGAAGTCCGTCGAGCAGTCGATCGCCGACACCGACGACCCGGACAGCAGGTTGCGCCGGGAGCTCGGCGCGCTCGACCTGACGATCTTCGGTGTCGCCGTCCTCATCGGGGCCGGCATCTTCACCATCACCGCGCGCACCGCGGGCGACGTGACGGGCCCGGCGATCGCGGTCTCGTTCGTCATCGCCGCGATCGCCTGCGGCTTCGCGGGGCTCTGCTACGCGGAGTTCGCCTCGACGGTGCCGGTGGCCGGCAGTGCGTACACGTTCTCCTACGCGACGTTCGGCGAGTTCATCGCCTGGATCATCGGCTGGGACCTGATCCTGGAGTACGCGCTCGGCGCGGCCACGGTGGCCAAGAGCTGGTCCAGCTACCTCGGCAAGATCTTCGGCGTGCTCGGCCTGGGCGACAGCACGTCGTTCGACGTCGGGTCGGTGGAGGTCGACTGGGGCGCGATCCTCGTCATCGCCGCGCTCACCGTCGTGCTCGTGCTCGGCATCAAGCTCTCCAGCCGGGTCTCCACGATCATCACCTCGATCAAGCTCCTGGTCGTCCTCTTCGTGATCATCCTCGGAGCGACCTTCATCAAGGCGGCGAACTACTCGCCGTTCATCCCGCCGGCCGAGCCGCCGAAGGCCGGGGCCAGCGGCCTCGAGTCCTCGCTGCTCTCGCTGCTCGTCGGGAGCGAGGGCAGCACCGACGGCGGGTTCGGTCTGCTCGCCGGGGCGTCGCTGGTCTTCTTCGCCTTCATCGGCTTCGACGCCGTCTCGACGACCGCCGAGGAGACCAAGAACCCGCAGAAGGACCTCCCGCGCGGCATCCTCGGCTCGCTCGCCGTGGTCACCGTGCTCTACGTCGCGACGTCGCTCGTGCTCGTCGGGATGGTCAACTACACCCAGCTCAAGAGCTCGCCCGACGGCGAGAACA
>NZ_JBVPVA010000985.1:0-1489 GCF_055612215.1 Actinomycetospora sp.
TCGGCGCGGCGGGCCGGGGCGCCAGTGGCCGGCGACACCGGACCGCGTGTCTCCGGAGCGGGCGACGCCACGGGAGGCCGAGCCGCAGGACGACCAGCAGGCCGGGCGGCGGCAGGTCCCACCACCGCGGTCGACGCCGCAGCAGGTGCGGCCGGAGGCCTCGACCCCGTACGCGGAGCCGGAGGTGGCGACGCGGGCCGCCTCGAAGCAGCCGGAGACGAAGCAGCCGGAGCAGCCGGAGACGTCCGCGACGGCGGGGCGGGGCGCGACCGGATCGGCGTCGGACCCGTCGTGGTGGACGACCGGGCGAGCAGGCGCAGCGGCGCGGTGACCGGGTCCGGGGAGAAGCTCGCCGCCGGGTCGAGGGCCGGGACGCGCGCAGGCGCCCGCGGGGGCGGTGGCGTGCCCCGGGACGGCTCGCGACGAGCCGGCACCGGCACCGAGGCGGCCCCCGGGAACGGGATCGCGCGTCCCGGGCCCTGGGCCGTCGGGGCGTCCTCGACGTGGACCGAGGTCGACCGCGAGCCCTCGGCCCGGGACCCGTTCTGGGCCTCCCAGAGCTCGCGGTAGATACCCCGCGCGGCGAGGAGCTCGTGGTGGCGGCCCTGCGCGACGATCTTCCCGCCGTCCAGGACCACGACGAGGTCGGCGTCGCGGGCCGGGGTGAGGTCGTGGCTGACGACGATCGTGGTGCGCCCGCCGGCGAGGCGGCGCAGCGGTTCGAGCACGGCACGGGCGGTCGGGGCGTCGAGCCCGGTCGTCGGCTCGTCGAGCACGAGCACGGGGGAGATGCGCAGCAGCGCCCGCGCGATCGCGAGGCGCTGGCGCTGGCCGCCGGAGAGCGCTGCGCCGTCCTCGCCCACGGAGGTCTCGAAGCCCTCGGGCAGCTCGCGGATGAAGTCGAGCGCACCGGCCTCCCGGGCCGCCTGCTCGATCTCGGTGCGGCTCGCACCGGGGCGCGCGTACGCGATGTTCTCCGCGACGGTCAGGTCGAACAGCATCGGTTCCTGCGGGAGCAGGGTCACCGCCCGGCGCACGGCGGCGATGGTCCGCTTCCGGACGTCGACGCCGTCGAGGACCACGGCCCCGTCCTGCGCGTCGACGAACCGCAGCAACATCCGCGTGAGCGTGGACTTCCCGGCACCGCTGGGGCCGGTGACCACCACGAACTGTCCCGGTCGCACCGTGAGCGAGACGCCGTCGAGCCCGGCGCTCTCGGTGCCGGGGTAGACGTACCGGGCGCCGCGCAGCTCGAGGCGGCCCTCCTTGACGTCGGAGTCGTCGGCGTCGGGCGTGTCCTGGACCTCGGGCTCGGCGTCGAGGATCTCGATGAGCCGCTCGCAGGACGCCGACGCCGAGGTGACGGACAGGTGCAGCGATCCGAGCTGGGAGAGCGGCGGGTAGAGGTAGCCGAGGTAGGCGGCGAACCCGAAGAGGCCCCCGACGGTCAGCTCGCCCGCGGCGATGAACGCCGCCCCGGCGATCAGGA
>NZ_JBVPVA010000878.1:0-12465 GCF_055612215.1 Actinomycetospora sp.
CGTCGGAACGTCTGCCACGGCGCGGACGGGCCCGCGGCCGTCCCGGTGCGCAGCGGCGCGCCGTGCAGGACCGGGTCGAAGACCTCGCGCAGGGTGTCCAGGCACGCCGCGGTGTCGAGCCGGTCGAAGCCCAGCGCCGTCCACGTGGACGGGGGCGCCTCCACGATGAACGTGCTGGTGGCGTCGTCGAACTGGTAGGCGTGACACCAGATCCACCCGGACCCGGTGTCGACGAAGCCGAAGGTGAAGGTGGAGAACGGGGCCGGGGTCCCCAGCCACAGGTAGCGGTTGCGGCCGGGCTCGATCCGAGTGCCGAAGGCGTCGGCGTACCGGCGGCGGACCCCGCTGCCGGCCCCGTCCGCGGCGACCACGAGCGCGTCGAGCCGGTCGGGGCGCGGCTCGGGCCCGAGCGTGTCGGCCGGGGCGTCGGTGGAGGGTCGCACGTCGACGTCGAGGGCCCGGGCACGGTCGCCGAGCACCTCCAGGAGGCGGTGGCGGCCGATGGCGTACCCGGAGCCGCCGAGGAAGACCGGCGTCCGCCGGCCGACCTGCACCGCCTGCCCGTCCCACACGACGGCGGCCCGGTGGACGGCGCGCGCGGAGACCGGGTCGGTGCGGTGCATCTCGTCGAGCAGGTCGTCCCAGAACACGACGCCCCAGCCGTGGGTGACGCCCGGGGGGTTCCGTTCCCACACCGTCACCGGTCGGCGGGGATCCTGCCGCTTGAGCGCGATTGCGGTGTAGAGCCCGGCCGGTCCACCGCCGACGCACAGGGTTCTCATGCTCGGGCCTCCTGCTGTATGCCTGTGTCCTGGTCAGGGCCTGCCAGGCTGTCCGCGACCGGCAAGCGGCCGAGGGAGACGACATCGACGTGCGGGTGCAGAGCGCGCTGGACCCGGTGACCCGGCGCGAGTGGGACGCGATGGTGCGCGCGACACCGGGCACCGACGTCAACCAGCTCACGGCGTGGGCGACGGTGCGTTCCGCCGTGGGGTACTCGGCGCGGTACGTCCTGGTGCGCGAGGGCGGGCGGATCGTCGGCGGGGCACAGCTGCTGCTGCGGGTCGCCGCCGGCCCGCTGGGCCTGGCCTACCTGCCCTCGGGCCCGGTGGTCTCCCCGACGGCCGCGGACCGCGCGGCCGTGGTCGCCCGGCTCGCCGAGTCGCTCACGAGGTGGTCGAACCCGGTCCGTCCGTTGTTCGTCCAGCCGCCCGACGACGCCGAGGACGTCAGCGCGGCCCTGCTCGCGCGCGGGTTCCGGCGCTCGCGGGCCGGGGTCGCGCCCGCCGGCACGCTCCGGCTCGACCTCTCGGCCCCGGAGGAGCAGCTGCGGGCGGGGCTCGGTCGGCGGCTGCGCTACTGGACCGGCAAGTGGGCCGAGCGGGGCGTGGTCGTGCGTCAGGGCGACGCCGGGGACGTGGCCCTGCTCAGCGAGCTCATGGCCCACTCCGCGCGCCACCAGGGCTACCAGCCGCTGCCGCACGCCTACGTGGAGACCTTCTACCGCGAGCTGGTGCCGAGCGGGAACGCGGTCCTGTTCGTCGGGGAGGTCGACGGTCGGCCGGTGGCGGCGGACCTGCTCACCGGCTGCGGCGGGGTGATCAAGGGCCGGCTCGGCGGCTTCGACCGCTCCGGCCCGGCCGGCAAGCTCAGCGTGCCCGGCGCGATGCGGTGGGCGGCGATCCGCTGGGCCCGCGAGCAGGGCTACCGGTGGTTCGACTTCGGGGGCATCGACCCGGACATGCTCGCCGACCTGCAGGCGGGCCGGACCGAGAACGAGGAGAGCTGGCCCGGAGCCGACCGCGCCAAGCTGTCCTTCGGCGGGACACCGTTCGCGTACCCACCGGCCGTGGAGCGGATCGCGCCGCCCGCCCGGTGGGCCTACGACGCCGCGACGGGCAGCGCGGTGGGCCGCCGGTGGCTCGCGGTCGTCACCGAGCGGCTGCGCGGAGCAGGTCGTGGTCATGGCGGCGACGCTCAGCAGAAGTAGCGGTAGAGCGCACGCCCGGCACGGGCGGTGAGCTCCTCGGGGACGGATGGATCGGTCAGCAGCGCGGTGACCTCGCCCAGCAGCGCATCGACCCGCGCCGAGGTGGGCGGGGGCCCGAGCCGGAGGCCGAGCACGCGGCGCTCGTCGTCCGCCCACTTGCGCTTGTAGGCCACGAGGCCCGGCTGGTCGAGGTCGCTGACCCCCCAGTCGAGGGCGCGTAGGCCGCGGTCGAGGGCGTGGCGCAGGCCGGCCCAGAACAGCGCGTCGTTCGGCCGCAGCGGGAGCGCCGCGGCCCGGGAGGCGCCGAACTTGTAGTAGAACACCCCGTCCCACTCCAGGAAGAGCGCGCCGGCGACCACCTCGCCGTCCGCCTCGGCGAGCAGCACGACGAGGCCGTCCCGGGCGGCGAACTCCGTCGCGAGCTCCTCGAAGAGCTCGATCGGCGGAGCGAGCATCCGGTACCGCTCGCGTCGGCGGGCCACGTGCAGGGCGTGCAGCGTGTGCAGGTCGGCGAGCGTGGTGCCGCGCCGGACCCGCACCCCCCGGCGGGCGGCGAGGTCGCTGTTGCGCCGGGCCTGGGGGTGCAGCCGGCGGCGGAGCGCGTCGCCGTCGACGCCCAGCGTCGTCGCGTGCCAGGCGGCGCGCCCGGTCACGGTGGCCCCGGCCGGGACGCTCGTCGACGCGCTCTCGAGGACGCGGAGCGTCCAGGGCACGTCCTCGGGCCGGTCGGCGAGGAGCCCGCTGAGGACGGCCGGATCGTCGGGCACCGGGTCGGCCCGGTCCGAGAACGGCAGCGACACCCGGCGGGCGCCACGGACGTCGTCGACGGGTACCCAGGCGACACCGCCGGTCGCGGGGCCGCTGCCGACGACGAGGCGGGCGTGGGCGGAGAAGCCGTACGTCCGGCACACCGCGCGCAGCCACGGCGGCGAGCTGAACAGGCTCCCGCGCCCGCCCCCGACCCGTTCAGCCCACCGGGGGTCGTCCCGTGGATCGATGTCGAGCACGGGCCCGGCGGGCGGCGCCCCCGCGGGGGGTGCGGTCGCCGCGGAGAGGTCCGTGGCGCTCACCGCGCGCCTCCCCCGCGGACCAGTACCGGGAGGGTGCGCACCAGGATGCCCAGGTCGTTGCGCAGCCCACGGCGGTGCACGTAGTCCACGTCGAGGCGCAGCATGTCCAGGGTGCCGAGCGTGCTGCGGCCCTCGACCTGCCACAGCCCCGTCAGCCCGGGGAGGACGGAGAAGCGCTCGGCGTACCGCGCGGGGAACAGGGGCGCCTCCCACTCGAGGCAGGGTCGCGGGCCGACGAGGGTCATGTCCCCGCGGAGCACGTTGGCCAGCTGGGGCAGTTCGTCGAGGCTGGCACGGCGCAGGACACGGCCCACGCGGGTGATGCGGACGTCGTCGGGCAGCTTCGTGCTCCCGTCGACCAGGGTGTCCTCGCCCCGGAGCTCGGCGGCGATGAGGTCGCGCAGGGCGTCGTCGGACCCGCCGACGCGCATCGTGCGGAACTTGAACAGCACGAACGGACGACGGTCCAGTCCGACGCGGCGCTGACGGATGATCGCCGGGCCGGGGCTGGACAGCCGCACCGCGAGCGCGATGACCGCCAGCGGGAGGGCGAGCACCAGCAGTGCGACCGACGCGACCGCGATGTCGGCGCCCCGGCGGAGGACGGCCCCGGTGGCCGAGGCCGGGCTCCCGACGGCGGGCGGGGCGGTCGCCCGCGTCAGCACGGCGGGCGGGACCGTCGCCCGCGTCAGGACGGCGGGCGTCCCCACCGCGACCCCGAGCAGCACGAAGAGCAGGTCGCCCGTGCCGCGGAGCGTGAGGTGCGCGTCGAGCACGGAGACCACGATCAGCATCCACCAGGAGATGCCGAGGGCCTGGGCCAGCGCGCCCCGCGCGTCGGGGGCCCCGGCGCCGTCGCGGGCGGTGCGCAGGACGGCTCGCGAGAGCCAGACGAAGCCGAGCAGCAGCGGGATGCCGCCGACCCACAGCAGCTCGAGGTAGCCGGACTCGAGGTAGATCACGTCGCGCCACGTCTCCGGCGCGCGGAGCACGGAATCGGGTCGGACCCCGAGCAGGAAGTGGAAGCCGCCCAGCGCGGGCAGGTAGAAGTGGCTCAGGTTGTCCCAGCGCGTCAGCCAGCTGACCGGGACCCCGCCCGAGGACGTCGCCTGGAGCCGCACGGAGAGGGCCGGGACACCGACCGCGGCGAGCACCGCGAGGGGCACCAGTGCCCGCCACGACCGCCGACGGAGTTCGGGGAACGCCGCGAGCAGGAACCCGGCCGCCACCGCGGCCGAGATCCAGGCGGTCACCTGGCCGGTCGCCAGGATGCCCGCCACCAGCAGGACCGCCGCGACGATCCGCTCCCGGCGACCGAGCAGGCCGCGCACCGTGCAGCACACCAGGACCACGGCCGCGATCACCAGCACGTCGCCGGTGGCCAGCGGTGACCCGAGGGTGGTGGTCCCGCGCTCCTGCAGGTCGGCGGCGGCGCCCCCGGAGGCCCACCACACCTGCAGCACGGAGAGGACCGGCGCGACCTGGAGGGTCTGCAGCACCGCGGTCGCGCCCACGACGGCCGCCGGCCACACCACGAGGCGCACGAGTCGTTCCACCTGCGAGCGGCTCCGCACGGTCACCCGGACGAGGACGTAGAGCGCGGCCAGTTTGACCATCGGGAGGGTCGCGGCGAGGTCGGCGCTCGTCGGGGTGATGCCCCGCAGCATCTCCGAGGCGACGGGCCAGACCGTCGCGAGGACGACGAACACGGCCAGCGGGAGGTCGACGCGGTGCAGGACCGGGCGGGGCAGGGCGCCGGTGCGGATCCCGCGCACGACGCCCCCCGCGACCGCCCCGGTCACCGCGAGCGCGAGCACCGCCTCGTTGGGGCGAACCAGGGGGATGAGCGTGGAGCGATCGATCCCGGCGAGGAACGGCAGCGTCGCCACGTAGAGGTACACGGCGGTCACCGGCCGCAGCGCCGTGACCACCAGGACGGCGCCGGCGGTCACGGCGAGCAGGACGACCGCGATCGCGACCGTGCCCGTGGTGGGATCGAGCCGGGTCGCCCCCAGCGCGAGGTCGACGGCGACCGTGGCCGCCACCAGGATCGCGACCACGTCGGGCCGCCACCGCGCGGTCGGGGCCGGGGTCACCACGTCGGCCTCCCGGCGCCACGTCCGACGAGGCGCAGCGCCCCCTGCAGCGCCCCGACGTAGGCGGCGACGACCACCAGGCCCGCCGCGGCGAGGGCGATGAGGGCCACCACCGGTCCCGGGGGCGCGAGCGCGCCGAGCCCGGCCCGCGCGCCGAGCGCCACGGGCACGGCGATCGCGCCGGCGGCGAGCGTGGCGAGCAGGGCGCGCCGCGACAGCAGCCGCCGGGGCCGCAGGCTGCGGCGCAGGCGGGCGAGGACCATGACGGTGGCGGTGGCGTCGCGCACGACGACCGCGACGCACAGCAGCGCGGGCCGGGCCGCGGGGACGGCCAGCAGCGCGGCGAGGCCGACGGCGACCCCGAGCAGGGTGCCCACGTCGGTCGCGAGACGGGGCCCGCGGACGTCGAGGCGCGCGAAGAGCGCCTGGCGCCCGATCTCGTAGGAGCCGCCGAAGACCTGCGACACGCCGATCACCGCGATGCACGCGGTGAGCTGCGCGATGATCTCGGGGCTGTGCAGCTCGCCGCCGGCCAGGACCGTGGCGATCGGGGCGGCCAGGCAGACCAGCACCACTGCGGAGCCGACGCTGACGAACGAGGAGTAGCCGAGGGCGCGGCGCCAGGCGGTGGCGAACCCGTCCTCGTCGCCCTCGTGGGCGGCGCGCGAGAGCCCGGGCAGCACCGCGGTGGTGACGGCGCGGGCGCCGAGCGCGGTGGGCACCGCACCGACGCTGTAGGCCAGCCAGAACACGGTGACGCCGCCGGGGACGGTCGCGGCGACCGCGAGGAGGACGAAGACGCCGGCGGCCGGGAGCGCGGCGATCCGGAAGGAGCCGCGGAGCCGCCGGCCCACGGCCCGGACCTCCGGGTCCCGCCACCGCCACCGGGGTCGCAGCGCCACACCGGCCCGCGCGGCCCCGGCCAGCTGCAACGCGGCGTGCACCGCGACGGCGGCCGTGCTGCCCAGGCCGAGGGCCACGACGAGGCCGACGGGGACGGTCCCGACGTCGACGCCCGGTCCGTGCGTCGCGAGGAGTGCGAGGACCACGGCGACCAGGCCCAGGTTCTCCACGGCGGGTGCGGCGGCCGCGAGCGCGAACCGGTGCTGGGCCTGCTGCGCGGCGGCACCGAGGTAGGCCAGCGCGTAGAGCGGCACCTGGGGGGCCACGCAGCACAGCAACAGCACCGCGAGCCGCGCGGCGCGGGCCTGTTCGACCGGGTCGGCGATGCCGGTGGTCAGCGCCCAGGCGATCAGGGGCGAGCACAGCACCGTCGCCACGGCGAGCACGCCGCCGACACAGAGCAGGAGCCCGGTCAGCCCCTCGAGGAGTCCCCGGCGGTCGCGGGACCCTCCCGGTGCGCAGGCGCGCACCACCGCGGGGACGACGACCAGCGCCAGGACCGGGCCCGCCATGACCTCGAAGAGCAGGTTCGGGACCTGGTTGGTGGACTGGAAGACGTTGGCGAACCAGGTCGGACCGAGGACGGCGCCGACGGCGACGACGCGCAGCAACCCGGTGGCGCGGCTGACCACGGTCCAGCCCGCCACCGTGATCGAGCCGCGCGCCGCACCGGAGGGGGAGGGACCCGCGGCCGCGGCGGCGCCCGCACCCGTCGCGGTCCCGGTCACGACGCCTGACCGCGACGCTGCCATCGCCAGGCGAGCACGGCCACGGTCACCAGGCCGACCAGCAGCCCGGTCACGGCCCCGGTCGCGGCGCCGAAGCCCGGCCGGGGACTCACGGCACCACCGGCGTAGGCCGGGACCACGATCTGCGCCTGGGGCTGGGACACCTGCGCGAGCATCAGCGTGTCCAGCTGCGAGCTGAGGCTGCCGGCGCGGTCCGCCACGGCGGGGAGCTGCGCGAGGGCCGGGGCGCTCCCGTCCACCCGGAGCTGCTGCATCAGGTTCTGGGAGGTCGTGAGCTGGCCCTGCAGGTAGCGCATCTGATCGGACGAGGGCTGGGACGAGGAGCTGACCTGCAGGTACTGCTTGGTCACCGAGTCCGCGAGCCGGACCGCGAGGTCGGGCGAGGGGTCGCGCGTCTCGAAGTTCAGCAGCTCGCTGCCGTCCGGCACGGTCACGGTGAGCTTCTCCGCGAGACCGGCGGGGGAGAGGCCGTACTGGGCGGCCACCGGACCGAGCACGGCGTTGCTCTGGGCGAGCATCGCCTGGGTGGTGAGGTTGCGGTCCTCGCGCAGGAACCCGGTCGGTTGCTCCTGGCTGATGATGAAGAGCACGGACGCCCGCCCGGCGTACTCGGTGGGCCACAGCAGCGAGGCGCCGAATCCGGCGACGGCGCCGAGCACCACCATCACGAGGCCTATCACGGCGAGTCGCCGGATCTGCCCGCGGTCCAGCCCGGCGGGCACCGAGCCGCCGACCGGGGGGTCCGACGTGGTGGCGAGTCCCCCGTGCCCGTTCGACCGGTCACCCTCGGGCCCCTCGGGCTCGGGCGGGCGGGGTGGACCCGTGAGACCGGTCGGGCCGCGCCCGGTGTCGTCGTCGACCTCCGGCGACGCCGACTCGCCGCCGTCCTTGTCGTCCTCGGTGCCCTTGCCGCCCTCGGTGTCCTCGGCGCCCTTGGTGCCCTCGGTGCCCTGGTCGGTCGCGGTGGCCCTCGCCCGCCGCTGCGACGGGAGGAGCGCGACCATCCCCGACCCGCCGTGCTCGGCGGACCCCGCGTCCGGGGGTGTGCCCTCGGTCGGCGCGGCGTCGTCTCGGTCGTCGGTCATCGGCTCCTCTTCCGGGATCGGGACTGGGTCGGACGGGTGATGGGCTGCGCCGCACCGGTAGGTGGCCGGTACCGGGTGGCCCTCATCGGGACGCGACCCTGCGGCGGCGCTCCACGACGTCGGACACGGCGGTGGTGACGTGCTCGATCTGCTCGGCGGTCGTGCCGGGGGAGCAGGGCAGCGAGAGGATCCGCGCGGCCGCGGCCTCCGCCACCGGGAGCGACGGTGTCGGCCGGTCGTCGGCGAACGCCGGCTGGCGGTGGCAGGGCACCGGGTAGTGGATCCCCCAGCCGATTCCCGCGGCGGACAGCGCGTCGGCCACCGCACCACGCTGCTCCACCTGGACCACCGCGAGGTGGTGGACCGGCTCCCCGCGCGGATCCACCGCCAGGAGGCGGCACGCGTCGGGGAGCAGGTCGCCGTAACGCGCCACGACCTGTCGTCGGGCCTCGTTGTCGGCGTCGAGCCGGCGGAGCCGGACGCGCAGCACCGCGGCCTGCAGGGCGTCGAGCCGGCTGTTGCGCCCGGCCTCCCGGTGCAGGTGGCGGTCGCGCGGGTCGCGGCCGTGGTCGGCGAGGCGACGGACCCGGTCCGCGAGGCCCGTGTCCGCGGTCGTCACCGCGCCCCCGTCGCCCAGGGCGCCGAGGTTCTTGCCCGGGTAGAAGCTGAACGCCGCGGCGTCCCCGAGGGCGCCGGCCCGGCGTCCCGCGAAGCGGGCGCCGTGCGCCTGGGCGGCGTCCTCGACCAGCGCGAGGCCGTGACGGCGGGTGATCCTGCGGAGCGCGGCGATGTCGGCGACCTGCCCGAACAGGTGCACGGCCACGACGGCGGCGGTCCGGGGCCCGATCGCGGCCTCGACGGCGGCCGGGTCGACGAGCAGGTCCTCGGGCCGCACGTCGACGAAGACCGGGACCGCCCCGACCGCCCGGACGGCCTCGGCGGTGGCGACGAACGTGTTCGTCGGGACGACGACCTCGGCCCCCGGGTCGATCCCGAGCGCACGGAGGACCAGCTCGAGCGCGTCCGTGCCGTTCCCGACCCCGACACAGCGGGCGGTCCCGACGTGGTCGGCGAACTCGCGCTCGAACGCGGCGACCTCGGGGCCCCCGACGAAACGCCCCTCGTCGAGCACCGCGGCCCAGGCGGCGTCGAGCTCGGGGCGGACCCGGCGGTGCTCGCCGCGGAGGTCGAGGAACGGGACGGGCCCGGGACGGCCGGGGTCCGGCGCGGGAACGGTCACGACGCCGTCCCCAGCGAGCGGATCCGGCCGACCGCTTCGGGTGCCGCCGCGGCCTCGTCCGTCGAGGCGAGGACACGCACGACGTCGAGGCCCCGCTCACCGGGCGTGGCCGGCCGGCTCCCCGTGCGGACGCTCTCGACGAAGTGGGTGTCCTGGACCAGCAGCGGTTCGGCGAACTGGATGTAGGGCGACACGATGTCCCCGGTCCGGTAGGAGACCGGCATCGCGTGCACGTCGTCGGGCTCGAGCGCGGATACACCGATGTCGTAGACCCGGATCCGCTCGTTGTCGGAGAGATCGTTGTAGACCGCCATCTTGCGCTCCCCGACGACGGTGACGCGCCGGACCTTGCACGGGTCGAGCCAGCTCACGTGGACGTAGGCGCTGATCTGTTGGCGCGAGAAACTCATTCGCAGGTAGGCCACGTCCGCGTGTTTGACGCCGACGTGACGGCGGGCCCAGACCGCGGTCTCGTCCGGCATCTCGTCGAGGAGGTAGGAGACGATCGAGATGTCGTGCGGGGCGAGGTCCCAGATCACGTTGCAATCGGCCTGGTAACGCCCGAGATCGAGCCGGGCGGTATCGATGTAGAGAATGCGTCCGAGCTCGCCGGAATCGATGAGTTCCTTCAGCTTCCAGACGGCCGGATTGTATTCGAAGGTGTGGCCGACCATCAGGCATTCGCCGCGGTCGCGGGCGAGGTCCACCATTGCTTCGGCCTCGGGCACCGACAGGGCCAACGGTTTCTCCACGAGGACGCCCTTGCCGGCGTCCAGTGCCGTCATCGCGAGCCGCGGGTGCTCGGCGGGCGGCGCGGCCACGACGGCGGCGTCGATGACGTCGAGGCAGTCCTCGAGGCGGGGAGCGCACGTCAGGAGGCCGTGGACGCGCTGTGCCTCCGCGAGTCTCGCCGGGTCCGGGTCGATGACGACGACCTCGACGTCCGGCAGGCTGCCGAGGACCCGCACGTGCTTCGATCCCCAGTAGCCGTACCCGACCACGCCCACCCGCAGTGTCTTCACCGAGTACCACCCCAACTCCCGTTCCCGGTGACTTTCCGGGAACTCGGATCGAGTAAAGCACGCTGATAGCGCCGGCACTAGGTCTGGAAGTGACCCCGGAGATTGGCGCGGAGAATGGCCCCGACGCACAAAGAGCGTTCGGGTTGCGTGCCGCGCTTATCGATGAGATATCGGGTCGGCGTCGCGCTCGTAACCGCCCGGGCCCCTGATTGTCGGGCAAGGATACCCGCCGTAGAAGTGGTGACCTACGGCCCTTGACTCGATCTCCTCGGAGGTTTACCGGGCGGCGGCGCGCGCAGCTGGAACCGCTTCTTCTGATCAGTGGGAAATCGATCTCCACGAGTAGGGCCGGTGGTCCGACAATGGTGTTGCGCGGGTCGCTGAATCAATCGGCGAATTCGAATGGGCCGGACTTACTCATCGTTTGGACTGATCGGGTGATAATGCGATGACTTCTGCGCCGGTCGGACCAACGAGATGACGCCGGGTCGGACGTCCTGCGGCGTCCGTGGGCGAGGCACCCGTGCCTCGGAACGCACCGCGTCACGGCAGCGGCTGTCGATCGTGCCCCGGCGCGCCATCGCCATCCACGGCGCGGCGGCCCACGCGAGCGCGCCCACCGCGGCCACCACGGCCGCTGCGACGGGAAGCCTCATGACACCGCCCGAGCAAGCCTGGCCGGCCCCCCGCGGCCCGACCTCGGCGGGTCACGGTAGGCCCGAGGCCGGGCCGTGCCCAGCCCGCGCGACGCCGCCGCCCCGGAGGACGTCCTGCGCGGGTCCGGATCGCCGACGCACGTCGACCCATTCACCGAAGACGGAGAACGGAAAGGGATGTCGTGCAATTCCCCCGCTCCGAACGGGAACGGTCGAGCACCACCGCGCGCGGAAGCTCACCGTGAGTCGAAACGCTGCGACGTCGTGGTGGGACCCCGGGCCTGGTTCGCCCAGGCGTGGAGATATCCGGGCGTGTCCATCCGCTTCCGGCGCACGGCGCCCCACGTCGAGGACCCGGTGAGACGGCATTCCCGTCGCTCGTGGGCCGACGCGTGCACCTCCGGTATCGGCCGGCCTTCCTCGATCCGCGGATCGGAGGTCACGGTCGTCCACCGGCCGATCCGCGACGACCACCGTGGCCGTGGGTCCGCTGTCCCGTCCGCGCAACACCCGAGGGGTCGGCGGGAGCGGCCGTGGTGGGCGATCATCACCGGGTGACGATCGGCGAGGCGGCCATCATCGCGGTCGCGGGCGTCTGGGCCGGGATGATCAACACGGTCGTCGGCTCCGGCACCCTGGTCACGTTCCCGGTGCTGCTCGCGCTCGGCTTCCCGCCGCTGACGGCCAACGTGTCCAACGGGCTGGGCCTGGTCCCCGGCTCGTTGACCGGGGCGATCGGCTACCGCCGGGAGCTGCGCGGCCTGCGGGGGCGGGTGCTCCGCCTCGCGATCCCGAGCGTCCTCGGTGCCCTGCTCGGGGCGCTGCTGCTGCTGGTGCTGCCCTCCGCGGCGTTCGACGAGGTCGTGCCGGTCCTCGTGGCCCTGGCCGTGGTGCTCGTCGTGATCGGCCCGTGGGTCTCGAAGCGGGTGGCCGCGCGGGACACGTCGGGGGAGCCGCGGACGGAGGTGGGTCCGGCGCTGGTCGGCGCGACCTTCGGGACCGGGGTGTACGGCGGTTACTTCGGCGCCGCCCAGGGCGTGCTGCTGATGGGCTTCCTGGGAATCCTGCTCGACGACGACCTGCAGCGGCACAACGCGGTCAAGAACGTCCTGGCCATGGTGGCGAACCTGGTCTCGGGGATCGTGTTCGCGTTCGTCGCGCCGGTGTCCTGGCCGGTGGTGGGGCTCATCGCGGGCGGCTCGATCGTCGGGGGAGTGCTCGGCGCGCTGATCGGCCGGCGTCTGCCGCCGCTGGTGCTGCGCGGGGTGATCGTGGTGGTCGGGCTGGTCGCGCTGGTCCAGCTCCTGCTGCGCTGAGCGGTGGGCGCGGGCCCGTTCCCGCCGGCTCGGCCAAGATCACGATCTGTGCGGCGACGTGATCGCTGAGCGAGCACTCCGCCACACTGTTCGCGATCTTGGCGGCGAGATGCCTCCCGGGGTCAGGCGCCGACCGGCCGCGGCGGCTGAGCCGGGGCCCCGCACGTCCCGCAGTGCGCCCATCCCGGCCGCAGCTCCGCCTGGCAGGCCCGGCAGCGCGCCGTGACCCGCAGCGGCGCGGTGACGCCCTCCGGGTAGGACTGCGGGTCGAACGGCGGCCGTCCGTACCCGGCGTGGCCCTGCTGGGGCGGGGCGAACGGGGGACGGGCCATGCCGGC
>NZ_JBVPVA010001075.1:0-1195 GCF_055612215.1 Actinomycetospora sp.
CGGGGGGCTACTTGACGATGTTGACCAGCCGACCGGGGACCACGATCACCTTGCGGGGCTCGGCGCCGTCGAGGATCTCGACGACCTTGGGGTCGGCCAGGGCCGCCGCCCGCACCTCGTCCTCGGTCGCCGATGCCGGGACCGTGATCCGCGAGCGCACCTTCCCGTTGACCTGGATGGGGTACTCGAGCGTGTCCTCGACCAGCAGCGACGCGTCCGGCTCCGGGAACGGCGCGTAGGCCAGCGACCGCGGGTGCCCCAGCAGGGACCACAGCTCCTCGGCCAGGTGCGGGCACAGCGGCGCGAGCATCAGCACCAGCGGCGCGGCCACCGAGCGGGGCAGCCCGCCGTCGGGGTAGGTCTTCGTGAGGTGGTTGGAGAGCTCGATGAGCTTCGCCGCCGCGGTGTTGTAGTGCATCGCCGGGAAGTCGGCGCGCACCCCGTCGATCGTGCGGTGCAGCAGCCGCAGGGTCGCCTCGCCGGGCTCGCCGTCGGAGACCCGCAGCGCGCCGCTCTGCTCGTCCACCATCAGCCGCCACACGCGCTGCAGGAACCGCTGCGAGCCGACGACGTCGCGCGTCGACCAGGGCCGGGAGGCCTCCATCGGGCCGGTCGACATCTCGTAGAGGCGGAAGGTGTCCGCCCCGTACGTCGCGCACATCTCGTCTGGCGTGACGACGTTGCGCAGCGACTTGCCCATCTTCCCGTACTCCCGGGTGACCGGCTCGCCGTTCCACGTGAATCCGCCCTCGGGCGACTCCACGACCTCCTCGGCGGGCACGTACACGCCGCGCGCGTCGGTGTAGGCCCACGCCTGGATGTAGCCCTGGTTGAACAGCCGGCGGAAGGGCTCCGACGCGGACACGTGGCCCAGGTCGAACAGCACCTTCTGCCAGAAGCGGGCGTACAGCAGGTGCAGCACGGCGTGCTCGACGCCGCCGACGTACAGGTCGACGCCGCCCGGGTCGCCCGGACGCTGCGGGCCCATCCAGTACGCCTCGTTCTCCGGGTCGACCAGCACCTTGTCGTTGTGCGGGTCCAGGTAGCGCAGCTCGTACCAGCAGGAACCGGCCCACTGCGGCATGGTGTTGGTCTCGCGGGTGTACTGCTTCGGCCCGTCGCCCAGATCCAGCTCGACGGTGACCCAGTCCTTCTTGCGCGACAGCGGCGTCTCGGGCGTCGAGTTCGCGTCGTT
>NZ_JBVPVA010001106.1:0-2488 GCF_055612215.1 Actinomycetospora sp.
CCCCGGATCGGTGGGCACCAGCGGGCCGCGAGGGTGGCGGCGCGCTCCCGGGCGGCGCGGGCCAAGGCCGGGTCGAACCCGGCCTGGGTCAGCTCGGCGTCGGTAGCGGGCCGGTCGGGGTGGGTGGCCCGTTCGGCGATCAGCCGGGCGACTGCGGCCTCGTCACGGGCCCCGACCAGGGCCGCGTCGGTCGGTCGGGTCTCCCCGCAGTCGTCGGGGCCGATGACCAGCTCGGCCGCGGCTGCGGCGGTGGTCTGGGTCCTGGCGGCCCGTGTCGGGGAGCCGGTGGTGTCGGGGGGCGGCGGTGGCCGCCGGTGGGTGCTGGTGTCGGGCTGTGCGGGCGCGCTCGTCGAGGCGAGGCGGGCGCGGTCGGGGAAGGTCGAGCGGGCCCTTGCCTGGACCGGGCGGTCGCGTGGGTGGCGGGGCTCGGTGGGCAGTGTGGTCGCCAGCCCGGTGCCGCCGGCGTGGCGACCGCCGCCGGGCGCCGGCGCGGACTCGCGCCGCGCCTGCTCAGGGGTGGCCCGCGGCTCCGGCACGCCGCGGGGCCCGGCGGCCGGAAGGTCTCCGCTGCGCTTGAGGCGGCGGCGTTCCCGCTCGGAGAGCCCGCCCCAGATGCCGAAGCGCTCGTCCTGGCCCAGTGCGTCCTCGAGGCATTCGGCCCGCACCTCGCAGCCGGTGCAGATCTGCTTGGCCTCCCAGGTGGAGCCGCCCTTCTCCGGGAAGAACGCCTCCGGGTCGGTCTGGGCGCACAGCGCCCGGTCCTGCCACTGCGCGGCGTCCCCGGCCAGGGCGACGAGCAGCGTCGCGGGCACCAGGCGTGGCCCCTGCGGGTGCTCCTGGGCCGGGTCGCGCGGCTGGTCGTGCTGCTGGTGGTGGTCGGGCTCGGTGGCGGCGGCGGTGGTCATGGTCAGCTCCTGGTGTGGTGGTCGGTGACGCGGGGGCGGGTGACGGGCTGGCCGTAGCGGGTGTGGTCCTCGCGGTGGTCGCGGTTGCGGCGGCGCTGCAGGTCGCGGGCCCAGGGCCCGCCGGCGGCGCGGTCGAGGCCGTCGAGGGCGGGGCCGGGGTCGGTGCCGGCGTCCAGCGCGGCCCGGATCCGCTCGAGGTGGACCAGTACGAGGTCGGCGTCGAGCAGGGCGGCGCCGTCTCGGGTGCCGGCGCTGTGGTGCTGGCCGTATTCGGGGTGGAACACGATCCGTTGCCCGGCGATGTTCTCCCCGGGATCCTGGCAGATTTCGAATACCGCGCCGGGGTCGAGTTCGCGGATCGCGCGCCCCATCCGGGCACAGACGGCTAAATCCGCGTGCAGGTGGCCGTAGCCGGTGTTGGTGTGCAGTATCTCGGTCATGGGTTCGTGAAACCACGGGCGGAACGACTGCTCGGTGAGCAGTTCCCGCAACGCAGGCTCGGTCGCCGGGTCGAGGTGATGGAAAATGATGGTCGCAGCGGCGGTGGCAGACATAGGAGTCCCCTTCGTCGAATTCGTGGAATGCGCTAGCGGGCCGGGTGGAGCTCAGCCGACCGGCGCCGCGGCAGTTCGGCGGCGGCGGGTTAGGGCGCGAGTGGGACGGCGGTGGCGGCGACCTCATCGACCCAGTCCTCGACGTGCCGGTCGCAGGTCGGCACCTTCCAGGGCGGTAGACCCCCACCGGACAGGGTGACGGTCACGGTGGCGGGGTCGGGGCACTGCCGCCCGTCGGGCTCGAAGGCGCACAGGGTCATCGGGTGGCTCCTCGGTTGGTCCGGGTCAGGCGACCCGGGCGGGTGTGTGGTCGATCAGGGCGGCGGCGACGAGCTCGGCGAAGCCGCCGGCCCCGAGGCGGGTGTGCAGGTCGCGGGCGTCCTCGCCCTCGCGCTCGGAGGTCAGCACCACCGCACGCGGGAGGACCTCGGCCAGCCGGGCGCTGCAGCGTCGGCCGGGTTCGTCGGCGTCGCCGACGATGACCACCGGCCGGTGGCCGGCGAGCAGCGCGGCGATCCGCTCGAGCGGCGGTGTCCCGGCGCCGCCGGCCCAGGTGGTGGCGTACCAGCCGGCTCGGTTGAGCGCGTCGACCGAGGACTCCGACTCGACGACCAGCATGGTCTCGCCGGCTCCGATGGCCAGGGCGAGGTCGGCCTCGCGGTAGAGCGGCAGGTCGCGCACCCGGGTGCCGTTGAGCCCGGGCATCCAGGCTTCGGAGGCGGCGTCGGTGCGGAACTCCCACTCGACGGCCTTCTCCCCGGTCACCGGGTGGCGCAGCCGCTCGAGGCGGAAGCGGGTGCCGTAGCTGTGGAAAGCCTCGTGACGGAGCCCGCGGCTGCGCGGGGTACCGGTGTCCTTGGGCGCCGGGAACCCGACGCTCAGGCGCCGCGCCCGCACCCAGGCCTGCGCGCTGAGGCGCTGCGGGCGGGCCAGGTGGTCCAGGGTCATCCCCAGGGCGTGGCAGACCTGCTTGGCGGTGCAGCCGGCGTGGCAGTACACCCACGCCCCGCCGCCGTCGCGGACCCCGAG
>NZ_JBVPVA010001127.1:0-5999 GCF_055612215.1 Actinomycetospora sp.
GTCGGGGTCAGGCCGAGGGCGAGGCCCACGCCGCCGATGCTCAGGGCCCCGAAGGCCGCGACGGCGGCGGGGACCGCGGTCGCGCGGCGACGGCGGCCGCGGGCGGCCCGGGGAGCGGCTTCGTCCAGCAGCGCGGCCATCTCGTCCGCCCGCCGGCGCATCTCGGCCGGGCGCCGCCGGCCGGGACCACTCCGTCTGCCTCGGCTCACGCGAGGTCCTTCCGCCGTCGTTTCGTCACGCACGGTCCAGGTGACGACTACTGCCGGTCGCCGCGTCAGGGTGCCAGACGCCGAGGGGCGGGGTCACCGGGGTCGGTTCTCGAGGGCCCGGACGAGTGACGCACCGGGAGCGGGGCGCGCGTCAGCCGAGGTCGGCCACCAACCAGCCGCCGTGGTCGGCCTCGACGCGGAACCGCGCGCCCGTGCCGTCGCCCAACGCGGTCAGGACGTCGGGGGAGAAGCGGCAGAGGTGGCCGTACACGGGGTCCGGCTCGTCCTCGTAGGGCACCGCGACCACGACCCGCCGCCGCGCGACCCGGCACATCTCGGCGACGACGGTCACCGAGTCCTCCGCGGGCAGGTGCTCGAGCAGGTGGACCGCGGTGACCGTGTCGACGGCGTCGTCGCGGAGCGGCACCGCCCGCGCGTCACAGGCCGCGGTGCGCAGCCGGGACGCCGCCTCGGGCACGACGCCGCTCCGGGCGACGGCCGAGAGCAGCCGCATCGTGCCCGGGGTGTGGTCGGTGGCGACGACGTCGAGGCCCCGCTCGGCCATGAGCAGCGGGAGGAAGCCGAAGCAGGCGCCGAGGTCGGCGACCGTCGTCCCGACGACCTCGTCGAGGGCCCGCGCGTGCACCGGCGCGAAGCCGGCCAGCGAGGCCTCCGGAGGGCACACCGCGGCCGGCTCGGCCGCCCGTTCGGGGTGGCGCAGCACGGCGAGGGAGTTCGCGTAGAAGGTCGACCACGCCGTCAGCGGGTCGCCGACGGTCGAGCGCACGATCCCGGTGACGACCCGCTCGAAGATCGGTGCGGACGCCACCACCGCGCCGAGCTCGCCGGCGACGACCGTCGACACGTCGTCGTCGAGCTCGTCGGGCCGGAACCGGTGCAGGACCAGCAGCCGCCCGCCCGGCCGGTGCACCTCGAAGTGCTCGGTGACGAGCTCGGGCGCGCGACCCGAGACCAGCCGCACGGGCACGGCCGCCCGGTCGACGTGGCACACGACGACCGGCCCGTTCTCCCAGCGCCCGGGGTGCGCGGGGGCGAGCGGGTCGATGCGGGCGCTGCCGGCCGCGGGCGGGGTGAGGGTCACGGCTGGATCTCCACCGCGCGTCAGCGACCGATCATCTCGGCGACCATGTCGTGGCTGACCTCGGAGAGTCCGGTGAGGTCGCGCACCACCCGGATGCGGTCGCAGAACTCGGCGTACTGCGGCAGGTCGCAGGCCCCCAGCCCCCAGGAGTAGCGCGGCTCCGGCGTCAGCCAGATCGTCTCGCGGGCACGGCGGCTGATCTCGGCGAACGCCTCGATGTTCGGGTCGTTGCCGTTGCCCCGGCCGTCCCCGAGGACGATCACCGTCGAGCGCCGGTTCACGGCCGAGGCGTGGTCCTCGAGGAACGTGCCGAACGCCTCGCCGTAGTTGGAGTTCGCGTCGACGTCGATCATGTCGCCGCCGAAGATCAGCCCGAGGGCGTCCTCGACGGTGTGGTCGGCGAACAGGTCGGTGACCTCGACGAGCTCGGAGACGAACGCGAACGAGCGCACCTGCCCGAACATGTCCTGCAGCCCGTGCACCAGGTGCAGGGTGAAGCGGGCCGTCGCCCGGACCGACAGCGACACGTCGGCGAGGATGACCAGGCGTGGCTTGTCCTCGGTCCGGCTGACCGTCACCGGGGTGAACGGGATGCCGTCGAAGCGCATGTTCCGCCGCATCGTCCGGCCGGCGTCGATCCGCCCGCGGGGGGACTGGCGGCGCCGGTGGGTCAGGGCGCCGTGCAGGGTCTTCGCCAGCCGGCGCAGCGAGTCCTCGAGCTGCTGGCGCTCGTGCTCCTCGGCGCGGTCGACCTCGGCCCTGCGGGCGTCCTCGTCGGCGTGGCCGCCGTCGATCACCCGCTGCTCGATCTCCATCAACCGCTCGAGGTGCGCCTTGATGGCCTCGGGGAGGTTCTCCAGCATCCCGGCGAGGCGGCGCCGCAGGGCCATGGCGTCGGTCTCGTCGCCGTCGTTCGCCCCGTCCGCCTCGCTCTCCACACCCTGCAGCCAGCCCAGGAGGGCCTCCTGCTGGGCGACGTTGAGGTCGGCGTCGACCTTCGTGCCCGACGCCGTGGCGATGTCGCCGGGGAGGCCGCCCCCGTGCAGGTGGTCGGTCTCGATCTGGACCTTCTCGCCGGTGTTGGTCTGGTCGGTGGCCCCGTCCTTGGAGAACACGATCTCGTCGGTCATCGCCGCGAGGTCGATCTTGTTGGCCTCCTGGTGCAGGTTGTACTGCTGCGCCATGTCCTCGGGGTCGAAGAACTCCTTGATGTCGACCGGCTTGCCGTGGTCGTGGCCCTGCTCGGGGGTCTCCGAGGGCTCCTCGGAGATCGTGAAGTTCTCCAGGGAGCCGTCGTCGGAGAGGTCCTCGTGGCCGTGCCCGTGGCCGTGCCCGGTGTCCTCCGTGCCGATCCTCACCAGCGCGAAGAACGCGTCGAAGATCTCCTCGAACGTCGCCTGGTCCCGGACGTCCTTGACCAGCGCGACTTGCAGCGCGGCCTTGAGCGTGAGGCGGTCGGCGAGCACTCCCGGCTCCCGGGCGCAGCGCATCGCGTCGAGGACCTCCGAGGTGGAGATCCGCACCTGGCGGATGCGCAGGAGCCGCACGAAGCGGTGGATCGTGGCCTCCATCGCGAGGCCTCCTCTCGGGATCGGCGGCTCGGGGAGCGGCGCGGGCTACAGGGCGCGGCGCTTGCCGAGCCCACCGCCGAACGAGCGGCTGCCCTGCGACGGGCTCACCGGCCGCGGCTTGACCCCGAGCTCCTCCGCACGACGGGCGGCCTCCTGCGCGTCCCGGCCGGGCGCGCCGTAGGTGCCGGCGTGCCGCCCCTCCCGGTCCTTCGCCGCCCGGACCGCCCGGCCGTCGGGGCCGTCGTCCTCGTCGTCGTCCACCGGACCCGGCGTCGCCGGCGCGGGGCCGGACGAGCGACCGTTGGTCGGGGCGTCGTGCGCGTGGTCCCCGTCGTGCCCGTGGCCGTGCCCGTGGCCATGGCCGTGGGCGTCGTCGATCGTCGCGTTGGGGTCGACGAGGCCGGGGAGCGCGTTGAGCGCCTTCGTCACGTCCTTGTCGTACTTCACGACGACGCTGACGGTGTCGGCGAGGATCTGCGAGTTCAGGTCGTCGATGCCCAGCACGGCGAGCGTGCGGGCCCAGTCGATGGTCTCCGAGATCGACGGCGCCTTGCGGAGCTCGAGCTCGCGCAGCCCGCGCACCACCTCGACGAGCTCGCGGGCCGCCGCCTCCGGCAGCCCCGTGTCCTTGGACCGGACGATCTCCAGCTCGCGCTCGGCGGTGGGGTAGTCGAGGAACAGGTGCAGGCAGCGCCGCTTGAGGGCGGCCGCGAGGTCGCGGGTGTTGTTGCTGGTCAGGATGACGTAGGGCTTGTTGTCCGCCACGAACGTCCCGACCTCGGGCACCGAGATCTGGAACTCGCCGAGCGTCTCGAGCAGCACCGCCTCCAGTGCCTCGTCGGCGCGGTCGACCTCGTCGATCAGCAGCACGACCGGCTCCTCGGAGCGGATGGCCTGGAGCAGCGGTCGCGCGGCGAGGAAGCGCTCGGAGAAGAAGACGGAGTCCTGGGCGCCGATGCGCTCGACGGCGGTGGGGATGTCGGGGGCGTCCTCGACGACCTGCCCGATCTTCTCCCGCAGGATCTGGGTGTAGAGCAGCTGCTTGCCGTAGTCCCACTCGTAGAGGGCCTTGGTCTCGTCCTGGCCCTCGTAGCACTGCAGCCGCAGGAACCGCCGGCCGGTCGCGGCGGCGAGCATCTTCGCGAGCTCGGTCTTGCCGACCCCGGCCGGGCCCTCCAGCAGGAGCGGCTTCTCGAGGCGGGTCAGCAGGAAGACGGTCGTGGCCAGCCGCCGATCGGCGATGTAGCCCTGGGCCGAGAGCGCCTCGACGACGTCGTCCACGGACTCGAACGGGCTGCTCGGGGCCGTGTCGGGCTCGGAGGTGCTGGTCACTCGAGGATCCTTCCTGCTGGCGGTGCGGGGAACGCACCGGTGCCCGGCGACCCCCCTGCGGGGGACGCCGGGCACCGGTCGGGTGGGCGTCGCGCTCTAGCTGAGCAGGTCGTCCAGGTCGCCGTTGAGGCAGTGGTCGACCACGGGGCGCACCGTGGTGAAGGTGCACTCCTTCGGGTTGCCCGGGGTGCAGGCGTCACCGAGGACGTGGTTGGTGATGCGGTCCACGTCGGCGTCGTTGCCCGTGATGGTCTTCTCGTTCTCGTAGAACTTCGTCGGGCCCTGGCCCAGGCGGTTCTTGGAGTACGAGTCCTGGGTGACGTCGGTGAACTTCTCCGGGATGCCCACGTCGCGCAGCAGCCGGATGGAGGCGGCGAGCGCGGCCTCCGCGGCCTGCACGTCGGTCATGTGCGTGGTGTCCACGCCCATGGCGCCCGCGATCTTGGCGAACTGCTTGTAGGCGACCGGCATGTTGAACGCCCACACGCGAGGGAGCGCGACGGCGTTGTTCAGGCCGTGGTGGGTGTCGTAGAAGGCCGACACCGCGTGCGAGATCGAGTGGATGATCCCGAGGCCACCGGAGTTGAACGCCTGGGCGGCGATGTACTGCGCGTACATCATGCCCTGGCGGCCGGGGAGGTCCTGGCCGTTCCAGACCGCCTCGCGCAGGTTCGCCGCGGTCAGCTCGATGGCGTGCAGTGCGTTGCCGAGGCTCGGCTCGAACTTCAGCCGGCTGACGTAGGGCTCCGAGGCGTGCGCGAGGACGTCGAACCCGCACTGGGCGGTGAAGTCGATCGGGCAGTCGTAGTAGAGCACCGGGTCGTCGATCGCGAGGCTCGTGACCGAGTTGTCGTCGAACGCGACGTACTTGTGCGGGTTGTTCGGGTCGGTCGTCGTGTCCGTGATGACGTAGGCCCACGACGTCTCCGAGCCGGTGCCCGCCGTCGTGGAGACCGCGATGTGCGGGGGGTTCTTCGGGTTCTCGGACTGGTTGAAGCCCTCGAACTCGTTGACGTTGCGGCCGTCGTGCGAGACCGAGATGCGGGCGCCCTTGCAGGCGTCGTGCGAGGAGCCGCCACCGATCGAGACGAAGCTGTCACAGGTGTTCTCCTGGTACATCTTCACCGCGTCCATGACGTTGTAGTCCTTGGGGTTGGACTCCACCTGGTCGTAGATGACCGTGTCCACCCCGTGGTACTTCATCGACTCGCTGATCTTGTGCACGATGTCGGTGCCGCGCAGGCCCGACGTCATGATCAGGGTCTTCTTGAAGCCCAGCTTGAGGGCCTCGGGCCCGATCATCTCGTGCGAGCCGGGCCCGAGCAGTGCCCGCGGGAACGGGTGGAACTCCTTGATCGGGAACGGCTTGAGCAGCTCGTCGACCTGCATCTCGATCCTCTCGTCGTCGGGCGGACCCGCAGTGAGCGCCGGGTCGGTCGTCCGGCGCGGACGCTAGGGGTGCTCCGCGTCACCCGCGAGGGCCCGCACGTGATCCCGACCACGGAGCGGGGAGATCACCCCGACGTTCGGAGGGTTTCCGGTGCTGCCCTTCGTGCCGAATCGGCAGGTCTGTCGCTGTTGCCAATCGCGTGCGACAACGGCGTCCGGGTTCACCGGTCGACCCCAGGGAACTCGGCGAACGTGCAGGCAGCGGATCTCACCGGGCGCACCGCCGTCGTCACCGGGGCGAGCCGCGGGCTGGGACGCGAGATCGCGGGACGCCTGGCCGGTGCCGGGGCGCGGGTGGTGGCCCTCGCCCGGGATCCCGAGCGGCTCGCCGCGGCC
>NZ_JBVPVA010000003.1:0-2995 GCF_055612215.1 Actinomycetospora sp.
CCGAAGGGCTCGTAGGCGGGCAGGCAGGCCACGACGTCGGCGGAGCGCATCAGGTCGGGCATCTCGGCGGGAGCGACCCGGCCGACGAAGTGCACCCGGTCGGCGACGCCCTCGGCCGCCGCGATCGCGCGCAGCCGGGCGACCTCGGCGTCGTCGTCGAGCGTCGCGGCCGTGGGGCCGCCGGCGACGACGAGCTCGGGCAGTGAGCCGGCGAGTCCGGCGATTCCGGCGAGGCGGCCGAGCGCCCGGACCACGGTGTCGACGCCCTTGCGGGGCACGAGCCGCGAGACGGTGAGGATCCGCGGGGTGGGGTGCGGGGCCGCCGGGCCGGGCGTGAAGTGCTCGACGTCGACCCCGCAGGGCACCACGTCGACCCGGTCGGCGGAGACGCCGAGCGCGACGAGCTCGGCGACCTCGTCGTGGCAGGTGGCGATCACCCGGTCCACCGAGGCGGCCAGGTCGCTCTCGCGGGCCACCCGCTCGGCCGGGCTGGTGTCGCGCGCGCCCTGGTGGCGGCGCTTGACCGAGCCGAGGGCGTGGAAGGTCTGGGTCACCGGGACGCCGGTCGCGCGCCCGGCGTCGAGCGCCGCGAGCCCGGACATCCAGAAATGGGCGTGGGCCACGTCGGGCGGCGACGTGCGCCAGCGTCGGCGGAGGACGGCCGCGAACTCGCCCATGTGCTCGAGCAGGTCGTCCTTGCCGAGCTCGACCGCGGGTCCGGCCGGGACGTGGTCGACGACCACGCCGGGCGCGAGCGGGACCCGCTGCGGCGTGGTGGCGTCGGTCCGGCGGGTGTGCACCACGACCTCGTGGCCGGCACGTCCGAGCGCCGTGGCGAGCGCGTGCACGTGCACGTTCTGCCCGCCCGCGTCGACGGCGCCGATCCCGGCCGCGGTGGCCTGGTCGGTGGAGCTACGGGCGGGGTCGGCTGTCTCGGCCAGGCACGCGAGCGGGCTCGCGTGCTCCGAGACCATGGCGATCCGCATGCACAGTCCTCCTGCGGACGTGCGGCAGCGCGCACCCCTCACCGGTGATCTCCGGTGGGTGTACGCCTCGCACGTCGGACGTGGCGGTGGACCGGTGCGCTGTGGGCTCAAGCTCCGGTCCCGAACGATCAGGTGTCCGTCGGACGGGGTCGGGGCCGGGTCGGCGTCGACCCGGCCGGAACGGTCGTCAGAGGGGGACGGCGACGGCGCCCGCGGCCGCGTGGTTGGACCCGAGCGGCGCCGAGGAGGGGATGTCACCGGCGACGGCGGCCAGGACCCGGTCCCAGTCGTCGAGGAACCGGTCGACCGACCAGCGCTCGAGCGCGATCTCGCGGCCGCGGGCACCGTGCGCGCGGGCGAGGTCGGGATCGGCGCGGTAGGTCCGGATCGCGTCGTGCAGCACAGCGGGATCCGTGGCGACGACTCCGGCGTCGTCGGGGACCGACACGGCGGCCTCGGCGGTGGCGAGGCCCACCACCGGCATGCCGAGCATCATGGCCTCGATGAGGGCGAGCCCCAGGGAGGTCCACCGGATCGGGTGGAGGTAGAGCCGCCGGCGGGCGAGCTCGGCGTGCATCCGCGCCTGCGGCAGGTCCCCGCCGATCTGGACGGCGGGGTGGTGGACGGCCTCGGGCAGGCGTTCCGAGCCGATCCCGTAGACGTCGAGGCCGATGGTGTCGGCGAACCCGGCGAGCAGGTCGGTCCCGGTGACGCGGTGGCGCCGGACGGGTTCGTTGACGACGACGGCGGCCCGGTCGAGCTCGCCGGTGTAGCGGTGCCCGGGGTCGAGGACGCCGTGCTCCACGACGTGGACCGGGGCCCGTCCGCAGTCCCACATGAGCGCGTTGAAATGGGTGACGTGGACGACCGGGATGTCGTCACGCTCCGCGAGCGGGTGCCGCGTGGCCGGGGCGTCGCCCCGGGGCGTGTTGTGCTCCACGAACACGGCCGGGAGATCGACACCGGGCCGCCGCCCGGTCCAGCGCTCGACGAGGTCGATCTCCTCCGGGCGCTGCAGCACGACGACGTCGATCTCGTCGGCGGCCGCCGCGATCTGCTCCGGCGAGACCTCCACGGCGGCGTCGGGCCAGGTCCACGCGGCCGGACGCCCGCCGCCCCACGGCCCGCGCTCGGGCAGGGTGGGCAGCAGGTACCGGTGCGGGCCCTGAACGAACGCCGTCGACCAGGACCCGTGCACGTGCCAGTGCAGAACCGTCGTCTGCGGCCGTGCATCGGGGTTGGAGGTCACCGCCGAGAAATCCCTGCGAGAACGACCTGGTAAACGCCACGCTGGCAACTACTACTCTCCGTGAGCAGTGAGCCCGGCCACGGCGGCCACGACGGCGTCGGGTCCGACGCCCGCCAGGCAGGGGTGGCCGGGGATCGGGCACTCACGCGCCCGGGTCCCGCGACACGGCGCGTCCTGGTCGCCGAGCAGGACGTGGGGCACTCCGTAGGGCGCCCAGCGGACAGCGGGCACCACGGGCGCGAACAGCGAGACGACCGGCGTGCCCACCGCGGCCGCCAGGTGCGCGGGCCCGGTGTTGCCCACCACCACCGCCGCCGCGCCGCGCAGCACCTCGGCGAGCACCGCGAAGGACGTCGCCCCGCCGAGGTCGATCCCGTGCTCCCCCGCGACGTCGGCCGTGAGCGCGGTCTCGCCCGGGGCGCCGGTCACGACGACCCGGTGCCCGGCGGCCCGCAGCGCCGCCACGCCCTCGGCGCAGCGTCCGGGTGGCCAGGCGCGGGCGGGGACGGAGGCGCCGGGGTGCAGCACGACGTAGAGCTCCCCCGCGGCCACGCCCCGGGCGGCCAGCAGTGCCCGGGCGTCCTCGGCGGTGTCCGCCGGCGTCGCGACCCGCAGGCACCCGTCGTCGTCGGGACCGGGGGCGTGGCCGGCACGCGCGGCGATCGCGAGGGCGCGCTCGGGCTCGGGGAGGTCGTCGACGAGGTCGGCGGTCGGGTCGACGGTGGGGTCGCCGGGCCGGAGACGGACGTCGAGCAGGCCG
>NZ_JBVPVA010000076.1:0-5655 GCF_055612215.1 Actinomycetospora sp.
CCCGCGCGTGGTCGGCCGCGCCTTCTCCAACGCCACGATGGAGCTCGCCCTCGGCGGTTACGCGGGCTTCCACACGACGACCCCGCCGAGCGCGGAGTCGGCCTTCGGCGTCTACCGCCCGGCCGCGGTGCCCCGCGAGGCGGTGACGCAGACGGTCGTCCTGCCGGGCGGTGAGCGCCGGGTGGTGCTCGACCCTCCCAATGCCAGCGAAGCGTCGACGCTTGCACCCAGTGGCAGTGAATCCGCGTCGTCGACCCCGGCCCCGGACGGCCCCACGACGCGGGCCCCGCTCGGCCGCGTCGTCGGCGCCCGCTCCGGCGACAAGGGCGGCGACGCGAACATCGGCCTGTGGGCGCGGAGCGACGAGGCCTACGCGTGGCTGCGGGAGTTCCTCACCGTCGAGCGGGCCCGGGAGCTAATCGGCCCGGAGGCGGCGGAGCTCGCGATCGAGATCCACGAGCTGCCGAACCTGCGCGCGCTCAACGTGGTGGTCCACGGGATCCTCGGCGACGGCGTCGCGTCCTCCACCCGCCCCGACCCGCAGGCCAAGGGGCTCGGCGAGTACCTGCGCAGCCGCGTCGTCGAGATCCCGGAGGCACTGCTCGGTTAGGGGTGACGCGCGACCACTCTTGACATAGCTCAACGAGCAACGGTTATGTTGTTCCGGTCATGAGCGCGGCCGCTCGGCCGTCCCCACCGGAACGAGGTTCGGCGATGCCGCAGAACACACCGTTGACCACCGTCTTCGTCCACGGGTTCCTCGACGACGCCGCGGTGTGGCAGCCGGTGATCCGCCACCGCGGCTTGCAGACGCCGACCGTGTCGGCCGAGCTGGCCGGCATGGGCGACCGACCCGACGACGGCGGGCCCTACACGCTCGCCCGGCACACCGCCGACGTCGTCGAGCTCATCGACGGGATCGACGGGCCGGTCGTCCTCGTCGGCCAGAGCCTCGGCGCCCAGGTCGCCGAGCTCGCGGCCACCCGGCTCCCGGGCCGGGTGGCGGGCCTGGTCCTCGTGGCGCCCGTCCCGCTCGCGGGGACGCAGTTGCCCGCGGAGGCGGTCGCGCCGTTCAAGGCGCTGGGCGGTGACGGTGAGGCCCAGCGGGAGGTGCGCCGGCAGCTCTCGGTCGGCTTCCCCACCGGGGAGCTCGAGCGGCTCGCCGCCGTCGGCATGTCGATCACCGCCGAGGCGGTCTCGGCCACCGTCGACGCCTGGAACGACGGGGACCCGGCGGGGTCCTCGGACTCGTCGATCACGGCCCCCGTCCTGGTCCTGCGCGGTCGCGACGACCCCTTCATCACCTCGGCCGTCCTCGACGCCGGAGTGGTCCCGCGGTTCGCCGACGTCACCACCGCCGACGTCGAGGGCGCCGGGCACTGGCCCCACGTCGAGCGGCCGGACGCGGTCGCCACGCTGCTCGACACCTTCGTCCGCCGGGTCACCGACGACCGGGGCAACACGGCCGAGGGGGTCCGGGAGCGGGGGTGGACCTCGGCGTTCGCCGCGCGCAGCGCCTCCTCGTTCACCGACACCTTCGCCCCGGAGGTGGTCCTGCGGGCCTCGGTCCTGCGCGCCCCGGTGGAGGGCCGCGAGGCGGTCGCGCAGGTGATGGCCACGGCCAGCGGGATCTACACCGCGTTGGTCTTCACCCACCAGGCGCGCGAGGGCGAGCGGACCTACCTGGAGTGGGACGCGACGCTGCACGACGGGACCGCGGTCAGCGGCGTCACGCGGCTGGTGGCCGACGCGCAGGGCCGCACCGTCGACGTCGCGATCCACCACCGCCCGCTCGACGGCGCGCTGGCGTTCTCCGCCGAGCTCGGGCGGCGCCTCGAGGGCAGCATCGACCGCGACACGTTCCACCGCGCGTGAACGCCGCGACGTTCCGCCGGGAGGACACCGAGTTCACCGCCGACGACGGCACCGTGCTGCGGGGGTGGCTCTACCGGCCCGACCGCCCCGGGCCGCACTCGGCGATCTCCATGGCGCACGGGTACGCCGGGACCCGCCACCACGGGCTGGAGCCGTTCGCGGAGGCGTTCGCGGCCGACGGCCACGTCGTCCTCCTGCACGACCACCGCGGGTTCGGCGACAGCGGCGGCGAGCCGCGCCAGGACGTCGACCCCTGGACCCAGATCGCCGACTGGCGCCGCGCGCTGTCCCACCTCGAGGCCGTCCCGGGCGTCGACGGCGGTCGCCTGGGCCTGTGGGGCACCAGCTACGCCGGCGGCCACGCCCTGGTCCTGGGCGCCACCGATCCGCGCCTGCGGGCCGTCGTCGCGCAGGTGCCCACCATCAGCGGGGCCGAGCAGACCCGTCGTCGGGTCGCGCCCGAGGCCGTCGCCGGCTTCGTCGCGGGACTGGTCGAGGACGAGCGCGCCCGGGCGCGGGGCGAGGCGATGGCGCGGCGGGCGATCGTGTCCGACGACCCCGCCGTCCCGGCCTCCTACCGCGCCCCCGACGCGGTCGCGTTCTACCTCCAGGACCTCCCGGACGGGGTCTGGGCCAACGAGGTGACGGTGCGGTCGACCTTCGCCGCCACCACCTACGAGCCCGGGGTGTTCGTCGACCGGATCAGCCCGACGCCGCTGCTCATGGTGGTCGCGACCCACGACACGATCACCCTCACCGACACCGCCCTCGCCGCGTACGAGCGTGCCCTGGAGCCCAAGCGGCTCGTCACGATCCCCGGCGGCCACTTCGACCCCTACCTCGCCGGGTTCCCAACGGCGAGCGGAGCGGCCCGGGCCTGGTTCGCCGAGCACCTGCAGCAGAAGGAGTGACGATGTCCCACGTCTCGGTGACCACGGAGGACGGCGTGGCCACGCTGGTCCTGCACAACCCGCCGCAGAACCGGATCGGGACCACCATGGTCGACGAGCTCGACCACGCCCTGGACGGGATCGCGGCCGGCGACGCGCGCGCGGTGCTGCTGCGCGCCGAGGGCCCCGACTTCAGCTTCGGCGGCGACATCGAGCCCTGGCCGGGCTGGGACCGCCGGGAGATGCGCACCCACTTCGAGCACTTCCTGCAGACGTTCAACCGCTTCGAACGGCTCCCCGTCCCGACGATCGCCGCGGTCCAGGGGCTGTGCTTCGGCGGGGGCCTCGAACTGGCGGTGCGCGCGGACGTCGTCATCGCCGGCCGGACGGCGCGCTTCGGGAATCCGGAACAGTCCATCGGGATCATCACGCTGCTCGGCGGGGTCTACCGGATCGCCGAGCGCGCGGGCCGCTCGCGGGCGATGCGCTGGGCGCTGACCTCCGAGCAGGTCCCCGCGGCGGAGATGGAGCGCTTCGGGGTGGTCGACCGCGTCGTGGACGACGACGCCCTCGACGAGGAGGCCGCGGCGTTCGCCGCGAGGGTCGCCGCCGGACCCACCCTCGCTCACGCGGCGCACAAGGCGCTGCTGCGCACCTGGGCGGTCGGCGGGGTGGCCGCGGCCGACGAGGTGATCGTCGATGTGGCGCTCCCGCTGTTCGACTCGGCCGACACCCGGATGGCCATCCCGGCCGCCGTCGACGCCCTGCACGCCGGCCGCCCCCGCCCGACGATGCCGTTCGAGGGACGCTGACCATGACCGACGCCCTGCAGGTCCACGTGCACGTCAGCCCGTCGATCCCGACCGCGGTGACCGACCTCCCGCCGGACCTCGACGTCCGGGTCTGGTCGCCGATCGCCACGACGATCCTCACCGGAGCACGCGAAGCCGTCGTCGTCGATCCGCCCCTGACGAACGACCAGGCCGCGGCCACCGTCGAGCGGGTCGTCGCGACCGGGCGCGAGCTGACCACGGTGTACGTCACGCACGCCCACGGCGACCACTGGTTCGGCGCCGCGGCCCTGCTCGAGAGGTTCCCCGCCGCCCGCGTCGTCGCCCTGCCAGCGATCGCCGCCCGGGCCCGCGCCCAGCGTCCGGAGGACGTCGCCGCGTTCTGGGAGGCCCGCTTCCCCGGCGGCCAGATCCCCAGGGCGCTCGTGGCCCCGGAGCCGATGGACGGCGACGTGCTGGACCTCGAGGGCCACGAGCTGGTCGCGGTCGGCCTCGGGCACACCGACACCGACGACACCAGCTGCCTGCACGTGCCCGCGCTCGGACTCGTCGTCGCCGGCGACGCCGTCTACGACGGGGTCCACCTGTACCTCGCCGAGTCCCCCGCGGCCGGTCGCCAGGCCTGGCGCGACGCCCTCGACGTCGTCCGGGACCTGCACCCGGCGTCGGTGATCGCCGGCCACCAGCGGCCCGGCAGCACTGGCGACCCCGCGGCGATCGACGACACCCGCCGCTACCTCGACGACGTCGAGGAGCTGCTGGCCACCACGTCGTCCGCGCTCGAGCTCTACCGGGCGATGCGCGCCCGCCACCCCGACCGCGTCAACCCCGGAGCGCTCTGGGGCTCGGCGCGTGCCGCGTTCCCCACGGAGGTGTCCGCATGATCATCGACACGTCGGAGCTCGACGCCACCGCGGCCTACAAGCTGCTCATCGGGACGATCGTGCCGCGGGCCATCGGCTGGGTCAGCACGCTCTCGACGTCGGGCGTCGCCAACCTCGCGCCGATCTCGTTCTTCACCGCCGTGGGGCGCAGGCCGCCGATGGTGTCGCTGTCGATGCAGCCGCGCTCCACCGGCGAGCTCAAGGACACCTTCACCAACATCCGCGACACCGGCGAGTTCGTCACCAACCTGGTGTCGCTCCCGCAGGCCCACCAGATGCACCGCACCGCGCACGAGTTCCCCACCGAGGTGGACGAGTTCGACGCGGTCGGGCTCGCCAAGGCGCCCTCCGAGGTCGTCGCCCCGCCCCGCGTGTGCGACGCCCCCGTCCACTTCGAGTGCCGACTGGACCGGATCATCCCGGTCGGCGACCTCGACGACCACGTCGTCTGGGGCGTCGTCGAACGGGTCCACGTCCGCGACGACCTCTACCTCGACCGCGGCCGCATCGACACCGCCGCCCTGGCGCCGGTCGGGCGCCTGGCCGCGGAGTACACGCTCGTCGAGAACGTCTTCACCACTCCGCTCGACGACGGCGTCCTCGACGTCCGCGGCGGCCGGATGCGACGCCTCGACGAGCAGGACCCGGAGTTCAGCCCGATCGACACCGACGCCTGGTCGCCGTCCGGTTCGGTGCGCACCGAGTCCTGAGCTCCGGCCTCCCCCGCGAGCCGGCAGCGTGATCGACTTCCGTGTGGCGGAACGCGTCGGATCTGGCGCGTTCCGCCACACAGTTCGTGATCACGCACTCCGGGGGCGCTCCCGACGACGCGTGCCGCGGGTCAGCCCTCGTCGGCGGCGTTCTCCGCAGACCCGGCGACCGCCGTCGCCCGGCGGCGCGCGCGCGAGGCGCGCAGGTTGACCGCGTTGCCGCAGATCCGCACGTTGTGCCAGGCGCCGCTGTTGTTGCGCGAGCGGTCGTAGAACGCGACGGCGCAGCGGTCGTTGCGACTGTTATTCAGCCGCCGCCCGGTGTCGGCGCGCTGGGCCTCGAGGACCTCGATGAGGATCTGCCCGACGAGCTCGCGCCCCCCCTGGCGGCGGGGCGTCAGGTCGGCCCGCCCGTGGGCGCCCTGGGTGAGCCCGACGGCGGCGGCACGCTGTTCGGATGCCGGCGCCGCGGTCTCCGCGGCGCCGACCACGCCGCGCAGGTCCG
>NZ_JBVPVA010000137.1:0-1985 GCF_055612215.1 Actinomycetospora sp.
ACAACTGGTTCGCCGCCTACGCCTACTGGTACTTCAAGCTCTACGGCCACGAGAACGTGAAGCTGCTCGACGGTGGCCGCAAGAAGTGGGAGCTCGACGGCCGCGCCCTGTCGACCGACTCGGTCAGCCGCGACCGGACGAGCTACCAGGCCAAGGACCAGGACGTCTCGATCCGGGCGTTCCGCGACGAGGTCGTCGCCGCGATCGGCAAGCAGAACCTGGTCGACGTCCGCTCGCCCGACGAGTTCTCCGGCAAGCTCCTCGCCCCGGCGCACCTCCCGCAGGAGCAGGCGCAGCGCGGCGGCCACATCCCCTCGGCGCTCAACGTGCCGTGGTCGAAGGCCGCCAACGAGGACGGCACCTTCCGCTCCGACGAGGAGCTCCGCGAGCTCTACGGCGCCGAGGGCCTGGACTCCTCGAGGTCCACGATCGCCTACTGCCGCATCGGCGAGCGCTCCTCGCACACCTGGTTCGCGCTGCACGAGCTGCTGGGCGAGTCGGACGTGAAGAACTACGACGGGTCGTGGACCGAGTACGGCTCGCTGGTCGGCGTGCCGGTGGAGACGGGAGACGGGAAGTCCTGATGTGCGGAGCACCTGAGCAGACCGCGGACCTGCCCGCGGGGACGGATCTGGCCAAGGAGTCGGTGCTGGTCGGCAAGGTCACCAACGGCGGCTCGCCCGTCGGCGGGGCCTTCGTGCGCCTGCTCGACTCGACCGGCGAGTTCACCGCCGAGGTCGTGTCCTCGGCGACCGGCGACTACCGGTTCTTCGCCGCGCCGGGCAGCTGGACGGTCCGGGCGCTCTCGCGCTCGGGCAACGGCCAGGCCGACGTCTCGGTGGGCGGCCCCGGGCTGTACACGACCGAGGTGTCGGTGGGCTGAGCAGGCCACCGGGCGCGCAAGCGAAGCCCTATCGGCGTGCTCGTCTGTTCGCTTGCAGCCAGTGGCAGTCAAGCCGCGTCGTCGACGCGCCCGGGAACCCGTCCCGCCCCCGACACCGGGCGGGGCGGGTTCTCGTCGTTAGGGTGGCGGCGTGGCCTGGGTCTACACGGTCCTCCTCGCCGCGTGCAGCGCCGGGATCCTCTCCTACGCGCTGCTGCTGACGAGGCGGCTCTTCCGCGACGAAGCCGACGCCGGGGCGACGGAGCACCCGTCGTGAGCGCCGACGACGCCCTGCCCGAGGGCCTCTCGGGCAACGAGGCCATCCGCGCTGCCGAGGAGCGCGCGGAGCGCACCCGCGCGCGGAACCGTCCGCAGTGGGACGACCTCCCGATCCCGGACGACACCGCGAACCTGCGGCTCGGCCCGGACCTGAACGAGGCACTGCTGCCGCTGCTCCCGCTCGTCGGGGTGTGGCGCGGCGAGGGCGAGGTCGTCTACCCGACGATCGACGGGCCCTTCCACTTCGGCCAGCAGATCTCCGTGGCCCACGACGGCCGGGGGTTCCTGTCCTGGGAGGCCCGCGCCTGGCTGCTCGACGGCCCGGGCGGCGCGGTCGTGCGCCCGTCGGCCCGCGAGGTCGGGTGGTGGCGTCCGCAGCCCGACGGGACGATCGAGCTGCTCCTCGCCCACCAGACCGGCATCGTCGAGATCTTCTACGGCACCGGGCGCACCCAGACGTCGTGGGAGCTGACGACCGACGCGGTGGTGCGGACCGCCTCCGCCAAGGAGGTCACGGCCGCCACCCGCCTCTACGGCATCGTCGACGGTGGCGACCTCGCCTACGTCGAGGAGCGGGCGATGATGGGCCAGGAGATGCAGCCGCACACGTCGGCGCGCCTCGTCCGCGTCGCCGGCTGACGGCGCCCGGTCAGGACATCGGGGCCGCGGCACGCTCCGGTGCGCCCGCCGGCTCCTCCTCGTCGGGCCCCTCCGCCTCCGTCGCGACGGCGGGGCGCCCCTGGTCGGGGAGGATCCCGAGCGCGGAAGCGACGAGGTCACCGAGGTCGTCCGCCTCCACCCCGCACAGCCGGGCGACGGCGGG
>NZ_JBVPVA010000169.1:0-5121 GCF_055612215.1 Actinomycetospora sp.
TCGACGTGGGCGGGAACCGATGCCGGGCCGCCGCCGTCCGATCGTCGTGGGGGTCGACGTGCTGCCCGGCTGGCTCGAGGCACTGGGGTTGCCGCCGCCGACGGTGCTCGTCGCGACGGCGCGGGACGACGCGGCGCTGCCCGACGGTGCCGACCGCATCTGGTGCGTGGTCTCCGGGCCCGAGGGCTGGGACGTCTACTGGGCCGAGGACGGCGCGCGCTTCTCCTGGACCCGCTTCGACGAGGAGTCCAGCGCCTGCCTGCACCTGTTCGGCCGGTTGGCCTGGACCCAGATGATGCGCGGCGCCGTGGGCCCGGGTCGCGCCTCCTGACCGGGACCTCAGCGCCCGACGATCCCCAGCACCGCGTCGTGCAGACGCCCGTTAGTGGTGAGTGCCTCCCCGGCGTCGATCCGGTCCGCGCCCGCGAAGTCGGTCAGCCGGCCTCCCGCCTCGCGCACGACGACGGCCGGCGCGGCCAGGTCCCACGCGCTCGCCCCGGGCTCGACGGCGGCGTCGAGGAGCCCCTCGGCGACGAGCACGTGGTGGAAGAAGTCGCCGAACGCGCGGCTCTCCCACGTCTGCCGGGTCAGGGCCAGCCAGCGGTCCTGGGCGCCGATGCTGCGCCAGTACTCGAGGTCGGTGGTGGACACGTAGGCGTCGGCGAGCTCGGCCACCCCGGACACCGCGATCGGGGCCGCGTCGATCCCGCGCGCGACGTCGGAGGTGAAGGCCCCCAGCCCGCGCGCGGCCCACCAGCGCCGCCCGAGCGCGGGCGCGCTCACGACGCCCACCGACGGCGACCCCTCGGACACCAGCGCCAGCAGCGTCGCGAAGACCGGGACCCCGCGGGAGAAGTTCTTGGTGCCGTCGATGGGGTCGACGATCCAGGAACGCCCGCCGTCGGGCGTCTCCGTCGGCCCGCCGCGCTCCTCGCCGAGCACGGCGTCGTCGGGACGCTCCGCGGTGAGCAGCCGGCGGACCTCGTCCTCGCAGGCCACGTCGGCGTCGGTGACGGGGGTGCGGTCGGGCTTGCGGTCGACCTGCAGGTCGACCGCCCCGAACCCCCCGAGGGTCACGGTGTCGGCGGCGTCGGCGATCCGGCGGGCGAGGTCCAGGTCGGCGGCGAGGTCGGTCACGCGCGCATCCTCCCATCCGCCCGGCGGCCGCACGGAGATCACGCACACCGCGGACTACGCTCGTCCGCATGACCACCGTGCTGCTCGTCGAGGACGACGCGGCCATCGCCGGGCCGCTCTCCCGCGCGCTGACCCGCGAGGGGTACGAGGTGGACATCATCGACGACGGACCGAGCGCCGTGACGCGGGCCGGCGACGGCGAGGTCGACCTCATGGTCCTCGACCTCGGGCTCCCCGGGATGGACGGTCTCGAGGTCTGTCGCCGGGTCCGGGCGGGGAAGCCGGACCTGCCCGTGCTGATGCTGACCGCGCGGACCGACGAGGTCGACTTCGTCGTCGGGCTCGACGCCGGGGCGGACGACTACGTGGGCAAGCCCTTCCGCCTGGCCGAGTTGCTCGCGCGCGTCCGTGCGCTGCTGCGCCGCCGCGCGCCGGAGATCCTCGACGCGGGCGGGGTGCGGATGGAGCCGTCGGCGCGCCGGGTGCTCGTCGACGGGGTCGAGGTGGGCCTGGCGAACAAGGAGTTCGAGCTGCTGCGGGTGCTGCTCGCGCACGCCGGCCAGGTCGTGTCCCGCGAGGAGATCCTCCGCGAGGTCTGGAACGACCCGGAGATGAAGACCTCCAAGACGCTGGACATGCACATGTCGTGGCTGCGCCGCAAGCTCGGCGACACCGACGGCGGCCCCGCCTCCGGCAAGCGCATCTCGACGGTGCGCGGGGTCGGGTTCCGCTTCAACACCTGAGGCAGCGGCTCCAGGGGCGAGCGGAGCGACGGGGAGGAGCGAGATGCGCCGGCGCATCCTGATCTCGACCCTGCTCGTCGTCGCGATCACCGTGACCGTGCTCGGCGGCCCGCTGGCGATCACCACGTGGCGCCTCGTCGAGGACTTCACGCACGCCGAGCTGGCCGGCCGGCTCCGGCAGGTCGTCAACACCCTCGACGCGCAGGCGCAGTCCGATCGCGCCGTCGACCTCGCCGGGGTGGCGATCGCGGTCCCGCCGGGCGGCTCGCTCGTCGTGCGGACCGCTCGCGGGGTCAGCGCCATCGGCGACACCACCGACCCGACGCAGGTCGCCGAGACCCTGCCGTTCGGGCTCAACGGCTCGGCGGTGATCTCGGAGCCCGCCGCCGAGATGCGCTCGCGCCAGTTGCAGGCCACGGCGCTCGTGCTCTCCGCCGTCCTGCTCTCGGTGGCCGTGGGCGCGATCGTCGCGACGGTGACCGCCCGGCGGCTGGCCGATCCGTTGCAGCAGGTCGCGGGGCGCGCCGCCCGGCTCGGCGCGGGGGACTTCCGGCTGACGCCGCACCGGCACGGCATCCCCGAGCTGGACCGGGTGGCCGACGTCCTGGACTCCTCGGCCGTCGCGCTCGCCGAGCTGCTGCAGCGCGAGCGCGACCTCGTCGGGGACGTGTCCCACCAGCTCCGCAGCCGGCTGACCGCGCTGCAGCTGCGCCTCGACGAGCTCTCCTCCCACCCCGACCCGGACGTCTCCGTCGAGGGCGCGGCCGCTCTGGAGCAGGCCGAGCGGCTCTCCGAGGTCCTCGACGAGCTCCTGAGCTCCGCCCGGGAGGCACGCGCCGCGAGCGCCTCACCGCTGGCGCTCGAGGGCGAGCTGGCCGCGGTCCGCGACGAGTGGCAGGGCCCGGTGAGCGCCGAGGGGCGGACGCTGCGGGTCCGCGGGGGCGAGGGGCTGGTGGCCCGGGCGACGTCGGCGCGGTTCCGGGAGGCGCTCGGCGTCCTCGTCGACAACGCCCTGCGCCACGGCGGGGGCACCATCACGATCTCCGGACGGCACTCGGACAAGGACACGATCGTCGTCGAGGTGTCCGACAACGGCGACGGCGTGCCCTCGGAGCTCGCGCCGCACGTGTTCGACCGCGGCGTCTCCGGGGCGGCGTCCACCGGCGTGGGCCTCGCGCTCGCCCGGGCACTCATCGAGGCCGACGGCGGGCGGCTCGAGCTCGCCCGCACCCGGCCCGCGGTGTTCGCCGTCTTCCTGCCGATGCCGCGGACCGACCAGGTCGTGGCGGCGCCCCGGCCGCTGCCCGCGACGGGCCCGCGCTGACGGGTCGCGTCAGTCGGCCAGCGCCGCCGGGAACACCCAGCGTCGGAAGGCCCACCAGCGGAAGGCCATGGCGAGCAGCGTCCCGACGACCTGGGCGCTGACCAGGTCGGCCACCTGCTCGGAGAACGCCGACACGTGCGGCACGGCCCAGTGCAGCACGTACCGCGAGACGCCGAGGGGCGCGGCGTTGACGAGCAGCGCGATCCCGGAGACGACGAAGTAGCGCGTCGCCTCCCGGGGCCGGGCGAGTCCGCCGCGGGCGCGGAAGGACCACTCCCGGTTGGCGATGTAGCCGACGATCGTCGCGACGAGCACCGCGAGGATCTTCGCCGTGACCGGCTTCGGCTCCAGGATCGTGTTCTCGAGGAGCAGGAACACTGCGGTGTCGACGACGAAGGTGCCGGCGCCGACGACCGCGAACCGCACCAGTTCGGCGTGGCGACCCAGGAGCGTCGCGGGCGAGGCGAGGGAACCGCCGGTCCGCCTCGGGTGCTCCATCGGGGTCGAGTCTAGAGCCGGCCGGCACGTCTCGTGGTGGCCCCTCGACGGACCGTGCCCGGACGGGTGGGTTCCCGGACGTGACGATCCCGTTGCGTCTCTTGTCGGGAGACGACGTCTCTTCCTAGTGTCCGAGCCAGGGGGACGAGCGGATGGAGACGGCGTGACGGTGGACGCGATCGGCCGGACGGACACCGGGACGAGCCTCGCGGAGCGGGTGGCGGCCGACGGCGTCCGCTTCCTGCTCGTGGTCTTCGTCGACCTCACGGGCAAGCCGTGCGCCAAGCTCGTCCCGGCGTCCTGCGCCGAGCAGGTGCAGGCCGACGGCGTCGGGTTCGCCGGCTACGCGGTGGGAGCGATCGGGCAGCAGCCGCACGACCCCGACCTGGTCGTCGTGCCGGACCCGTCGTCGTACACCCCGGTGCCCGCCGTGCGGGAGGGGCTCGCCGTGGTGCACGGCGACCCGCACGTCGAGGGGGTGCCCTGGCCCTACGCCCCGCGCGTCATCCTGCGACGTGCGCTCGAGCGCACGTCGCACACCCTCATGGCGGGCGCCGAGGTCGAGTACTTCCTGCTCGCCCGCGACGCCGACGGCACGCTGCGCCCCGCCGACGCCCGCGACGACGCCGACCGGCCCTGCTACGACGCCCGCGGCCTGACCCGGATGTACGACCACCTCACCGAGGTCTCCGGCGCGATGGACGCGATGGGCTGGGGCAACTACGCCAACGACCACGAGGACGCCAACGGGCAGTTCGAGCAGAACTTCGGGTTCGCCGACGCCCTGACGACGGCGGACCGGGTGATCACCGCGCGGTACGTGATCTCGGTGCTCGCCGAGGCACGCGGCATGACCGCGACGTTCATGCCGAAGCCCTTCACCGACCGGACCGGTTCGGGGATGCACCTGCACCTCTCGCTCTGGGACGACGACCACCCGCTGTTCCCGACGACGGGTGCCGACGGCCCCGGCGTGCACGGGCTGGGGCTCTCCGCGCTCGCGGACGGCTTCCTCGGCGGGATCCTGGACCACGCACCGGCGCTGCAGGCGCTGCTCGGCCCGACCGTGAACTCCTACAAGCGCACCGGTGCCGCCGCCCCGCGCTCGGGGGCGACGTGGTCGCCGAGCCGCGCCACGTACGGCGGCAACGACCGGACCCACTTCGTCCGCGTCCCCGACGGCGACCGGATCGAGCTGCGGGGCGCCGACGGGTCCACCAACCCCTACCTCGCGCTGGCGGGCACCGTCGCGGCGGGCCTGGACGGCGTCGCGCGCAGCCTCGACCCCGGGCCACCCGGGACCCCACAGGCCCCGGCCGACGGGCCCGAGCTCCCGCCCACGCTGCTGCACGCCGTGGAGGCGCTGGCCGCGGACCCCGTCGTGACCGGCGCGCTGGACGGCGCGGGCGCGCCCGTCGC
>NZ_JBVPVA010000209.1:0-7574 GCF_055612215.1 Actinomycetospora sp.
CCGCCGCGGGTGATCTCGGCGACCGTCGGGCCGGACGGGGTCCGCACGCCCGCCCCGGCGCCGGCCGGCGTCCGGGCGATGTCCCCGCAGACCGCGCAGACACTGCGCCAGATGCTGCAGTCGGTGACCCAGGAGGCGAAGAGCCCCAACCAGGGCACGGGGGCCAAGGCCGCGATGGACGGCTATCCAGTGGCGGGCAAGACCGGGACCGCGCAGCAGGTCGACCCGGGCTGCGGCTGCTACGCCAAGTCGACCTACTGGATCACCTTCGCCGGCATGTTCCCGGCCGACGACCCGCGCTACGTCGTGGCCCTCATGCTCGACGCCCCGCCCGGCGGCGACTCGGCCGCGCCGCTGTTCCACGACATCGGGACCTACCTCGCCGCGCACGGGAACGTGCCGGTCTCGACCGCCCCGCCGCGGGTCGTGCCGCTGCAGCTGCCGTAGTAGGTGCGCTGCGCGCTCGTGAGCACTTCTCCGTGCTATGACACGGGTAAGTGCTCACAAGCGCAGCACATAGGACTGGCCGAGCAGCGGGTCCCCGAACTCGGTGTGCGTCTCCTCGCCCACCAGTACGAAGCCGGCCGCCAGGTAGAGGCCGCGCGCGGCGGCGAGCGGCTCGTTGGTCCACAGCACGAGCCGCGCGTACCCGGCGTCGCGGGCGAAGGCCACGCAGCGCTCGACCAGGGCCCGGCCGACGCCCAGACCCCGGGCCCGCGGCTCGACCAGGAGCAGCCGCAGACGGGCCGTCGTCGCGTCCTCGCGCACGCACAGCACCGACCCCACCCGCCGGCCGTCGAGCTCGGCGACCCACGCCGCGTCGGCGCCCGGGACGGCGTGCGCGGCGAAGTCGGCCACCACCCGCGCCGTCACCGCCTCGACCGACCAGCCGTACTCGGCGGCGTAGCGCTCGCCGTGGGCCATCAGCACCCACCCGAGGTCGCCGGGTCGGTCCCCGTCCCGGAGCAGCACGTCTCCCATGACCCGCCCCCTTCACTGAAACGACTGTTTCAGTCAATCACACTGAGCGTCGTGACGGCGAGCGAGGTGGCGGTGGGGATCGACGACGGGCCCGGCAGCGGCGACGGCTCGGCCCGGCGGCGCGAACTGCTCGACGCGGCCTACGGGTGGGTCCTGGTCCACGGGCTCGCGGACATGTCGCTGCGCCCGCTGGCCGAGGCGATCGGGTCGAGCCCGCGGGTGCTGCTCTACCTGTTCGGGAGCAAGGACGGCCTGGTGCGCGCGCTGCTCGGCCGGTCCCGCGCGGACCAGCTGCGGGTGCTCGAGAGCCTGCCCGACGACGCCGGGCTCGCCGCGGTCGCCGAGGGGGTGTGGCGGTGGCTCTCGGCCCGGGAGCACCGCCCGCTGCTCCGGCTCTGGCTCGAGGCCTACAGCCGCTCGGTGACCGGCGAGCCGGGCCCGTGGGAGGGCTTCGCGCTCGACACCGTGCACGACTGGGACCTCCTGCTCGCCGCCCACCAGCCCTCGTCGGTGGGGAGCACGCCCGAGGGGGCCGCGCAGCGCGCCCTGGTGCTCGCGGTGCTGCGCGGGTCCCTGCTCGACCTGCTCGCGACCGGCGACGTCGAGCGCACCGGAGCCGCCGTCGCGATCCACCTGCGGGCCCTGTCCGGGCCGGTCCGCGGCGCGGAGGGCGCGGGCGGGTCCGCCCGGGACGGTGAGTAGCCTTCGGCAGGTGCCCGCGCCCAGCCGGACCGTCGTGGAGCCCTCCGGGGACACCGTCCCGCCGGGCCCGGACGTGATCCGTCCGCGCCACGTCACCCCGGCCCCGCTGGCGGCCCTCGCCGAGCGCATCGCGACGGCCACCGGGACCGCGCCGGACCTGCACGGGGACGCCTCGACGACGGTCACCGGCGCCTGCCTGCGCGCCCATGAGGTCGGCCCGGGTGAGCTCTTCGCCGCCCTCCCCGGCGCCCGCGCCCACGGGGCCGACTTCGCCGCCCGGGCCCTCGAGCGCGGGGCCGCCGCGGTGCTCACCGATCCCGAGGGCGCCGCGCGGCCCGCCGTCGCCGGTGCGGGCGTCCCGGTCCTGGTGCACCCGCGCCCCCGGGAGGCGCTGGGCCCGGCGTCGTCGCTGGTCTTCGGCGACCCGTCCCGCCGGCTCGCCCTGCTCGGCGTCACCGGGACGAGCGGCAAGACGACGACGGTGTACCTGCTCGAGGCGGCGCTGGCCGCGGCCGGCGCGACGACGGGGCTGATCGGCACCGTCGAGACCCGGATGCGCGGCCGCCACGTCCCCAGCGCCTTCACCACGCCCGAGGCCCCGGACCTGCAGGCCCTGCTCGCGGCGATGGTCGAGGAGGGGGTCACGCACGCGGCGATGGAGGTCTCCAGCCACGCGCTCGCCCAGGGCCGGGTCGACGGCAGCGCCTACGCCGTGGGCGCCTTCACCAACCTCTCGGCCGAGCACCTCGACTTCCACCCGACGATGGAGGACTACTTCGCCGCCAAACGGCGCCTCTTCGACGGCCGGGCCGGGGCCCACGTCGTTTGCGTCGACGACGTCTGGGGCGCGCGGCTGGCCGCCGACCTCGACGCGGTCACCGTGAGCGCGACCGGCCCGGACGCGGACTGGACCGCCGCCGACGTCGTGGCCCGCGCCGACGGCACGCAGACCTTCCGGGCGCTGGGTCCCGACGGGGCCGACGTGCCGGTGACGCTGCGCCTGCCCGGCGGGTTCAACGTCGCCAACGCGCTCGTCGCGCTCGCCTGCGGGCATGCCGCCGGCCTCGACCCCGCACGGCTCGCGCCCGGCCTCGCGGAGGTCGCGGTGCCCGGGCGGATGCAGCGCGTCGACGCCGGACAGCCCTTCCTCGCCGTCGTCGACTACGCCCACAAGCCGGCCGCCGTGGAGGCGTTGCTGACGACGCTGCGGGACCAGGTGGACCGGGGCCGGGGGAGTGCCGGTCGGGTCCTGACGGTGCTGGGCTGCGGCGGTGACCGCGACCGGGAGAAGCGCCCCGTGATGGGCGCGCTCGCCGCGGACCTGTCCGACCTGGTCTGGATCACCGACGACAACCCGCGCACCGAGGACCCGGCGGCGATCCGCGCGGCGATGCTGGACGGGGCGCGGGGCTCGTCGGCGGCCCGTGCGATCGTGGCGGAGGAGGGCGACCGACGGGCCGCGATCCGAGCCGCCGTGGCCGCCGCGGAACCGGGCGACGTCGTCGTGGTCGCCGGCAAGGGCCACGAGCCGGGCCAGAAGATCGGTGCCGAGACCCTGCCGTTCTCCGACGTCGAGGAACTCACCACCGCCCTGCACGACCGCGCCCTGCGAGAGGACCCTGCGTGATCGACCAGACCCTCGCCGAGCTCGCCCGCCTCGTCGGTGGCGCACTGCACCGGGCGAGCGGGGACGAGCTGATCACCGGCACGGTCGAGTTCGACAGCCGCGCGGTGGGCCCGGGCGGGCTGTTCGTGGCCCTGCCGGGCGAGCGCGCGGACGGCCACGCCTTCGCCCGGACCGCCCTCGACGCCGGGGCGGCCGGCGTGCTCGCCGCCCGCGAGGTCGACGGGCCCGCCGTCGTCGTCCCCGTCGGGGCGACCCCGGAGGGCGCCGGCGGCTCCTACGTCCTCGCCGCCGACCGCGACGGGTCCGGCGCGGCGGTGCTGGCCGCGCTGCAGACCCTCGCGCGCCACGTCGTGGACACCCTCGTCGCGCAGACGGGCCTGTCGGTCGTCGGGATCACCGGCTCGTCGGGCAAGACCTCGACGAAGGACCTGGTCGCGGCCCTGCTGGAGCGCGACGGGCCGACCGTCGCCCCGCCCGGCAGCTTCAACAACGAGCTCGGCCATCCCTGGACGGTGCTGCGCGCCGACGCCACCACCCGCCACCTGGTCTGCGAGCTCTCCGCCCGCGGGCCCGGGCACATCGCCGCGCTCTGCCGCGTCGCGCCGCCCCGGGTCGGGGCCGTGCTCAACGTCGGGTCGGCCCACCTGGGCGAGTTCGGCTCCCGCGAGGCGATCGCCGCCGCCAAGGGGGAGCTCGTCGAGGCGCTGCCCGCGGCCGGGAAGGACGGAGCGGGCGGCGTCGCCGTGCTCGGCGCCGACGACCCGGTCGTGGCCGCGATGGCCGACCGGACCGCCGCCCGCGTCGTCCACGCCGGACGGGCCCTCCAGGCCGACGTCCGCGCCGTCGACGAGACGCTCGGCGACGACGGCCGCGCCCGTTTCCGCCTGGTCACGGCCCGCGGCGAGGCCGACGTGGCGCTGCGGCTGCGCGGCGCCCACCAGGTCGACAACGCCCTCGCCGCGGCCGCGATCGCGCTGGAGACGACCGGCCTGTCGGTCGCGGCGGTCGCCGAGGCGCTCGGTGCGGCCGAACCGCGCAGCCGCTGGCGGATGGAGGTCGCCGAGCGCGCCGACGGCCTCACCGTCCTCAACGACGCCTACAACGCGAACCCGGAGTCGATGCGCGCCGCGCTGACCACCCTCGCCGCCATGGCCCCGGGCGAGGGCGGGCACCGCACCGCCGTCCTCGGGGTGATGGCCGAACTGGGTCCCGACGCCGAGGCGGCGCACGCCGAGCTGGGCCGGCTCGCCGCGCGGACCGGCCTGCACCGGCTCGTCGTCGTCGGCGAAGCCGCCCGCGGGATGCACGAGGCGGCCCGCGACGCCGGGCTCGCCTCCGACCTCGTGCCCGACGCCGCGGCCGCCCTCGAGGCGGTCCACGCCGGCCCGGGCGACGTCGTGCTGGTCAAGGCCAGCCGCTCGGCCGGGCTGGAGACGGTGGCGCAGGCCCTGCTGGCCGGGACGGGGGGCGCCCGATGAAGGGGGTGCTCGTCGCGGCCGGGATCGCGCTCGCGGTGTCGATCCTGCTCACGCCGTACGTCATCCGGCTGTTCATCCGGCAGGGCTTCGGCCAGGAGATCCGCGAGGAGGGCCCGCAGAGCCACCAGGGCAAGCGCGGCACCCCGACGATGGGCGGGGTCGCGATCCTCGCCGCCATCTGGATCGGCTACCTCGCCTCCCACCTCGCGGCCGACGTGTCGATCTCGGCGTCCGCCCTGCTGGTGCTACTGCTCATGACCTCGCTGGGGGTCGTCGGCTTCCTCGACGACTTCATCAAGATCCGCCGCCAGCGCAACCTCGGCCTGAACAAGACCGCCAAGCTGGTCGGCCAGCTCGTCACCGCCGTGATCTTCGGGCTGCTCGCGCTGAACTTCGCCGACGAGCAGGGCCTGACCCCGGCCTCGACGAACCTGTCCTTCGTCCGCGACATCGCGGTCGTCGGCTTCGGCAGCGTCGGGTTCATCCTGTTCTGCTACCTGATCGTCACCGCCGCCTCGAACGCGGTGAACCTCACCGACGGCCTCGACGGGCTCGCCGCCGGCATCTCCGCGATGGTGCTCGCGACCTACCTCATCGTCTCGTTCTGGCAGTTCCGCAACGCGTGCGACACCGCCATCGGCGCCGGGTGCTACCAGGTCCGCGACCCGCTGGACATCACGCTCGTGGCCGCCGCCGGGATGGGGGCGTGCATCGGGTTCCTGTGGTGGAACGCGGCGCCCGCCCGCATCTTCATGGGCGACACCGGCTCGCTCGCCCTCGGCGGGCTGTTCGCCGGGCTCGCGATGGTCACCCGGACCGAGCTGCTGCTGGTCGTGCTCGGCGGGGTGTTCGTCGTCGAGGCGCTCTCGGTGGTGCTGCAGGTCGCGGTCTTCCGCACGACGCGGCGCCGGCTCTTCCGGATGGCGCCGTTCCACCACCACTTCGAGCTGGCCGGGTGGGCGGAGACCACCGTGATCATCCGCTTCTGGCTGCTCGCGGCCATCTGCTGCGCGCTGGGGCTCGGCCTGTTCTACAGCGAGTGGCTCGCCGCGTCGGGCGGGTAGCGCATGGTGGCGACACGGGGGCAGGCCGGCGCGGGGACCCGGCTGACGGGCGCGCACGTGCTGGTCGCCGGGGCGCGGCGGACCGGGGCGTCGGTCGTCGACGTGCTGCTCGAGATCGGCGCCACGGTGACCGTCGCCGACGCCGACCCGGGCCAGCTGGCCTCGCTGGGGGACCGCACCGCCGCGTTCACCACCGAGCTCGGGGCCCTGCCGCAGGGGTGCGACCTCGTTGTCACCAGCCCCGGCTTCCGCCCCGACTCGCCGCTCGCGCAGGCCGCGCGGACCGCCGGCGTGGAGATGATCGGGGAGCCCGAGCTCGCGTGGCGGCTGGGCCAGGACCCCGCGGTGTGCCCCGCGGGGCCGCCCCGCTGGCTCGCGGTCACCGGCACCAACGGCAAGACCACGACGACCGGCATGCTCGAGGCGATCCTGCTCGCCGCCGGCGAGGACGCCGTGGCCTGCGGGAACATCGGGCTCCCGATCGTCGACGCGCTGCGCGCCGGGCACCGGGTGCTCGCCGTGGAACTCTCCAGCTTCCAGCTCGAGTGGTCGCCCTCGGTCGCGCCCTACGCCGGCGCGGTGCTCAACGTCGCCGACGACCACCTCGACTGGCACGGCTCGATGGCGGCCTACGCGGCCGCCAAGGCCCGGGTGCTGCGCGGCGGGATCGCGATCGCGGGTCTCGACGACGAGCGCGCCGCCGGCCTGCTGCGCACCGCGCCGGCGCCGCGCCACGTCGGGTTCACCCGTGGCGAGCCGAGCCCGGGGGAGGTGGGGATCCGCCGCGACGAGGGGCTGCTGCTCGACCGTGCGTTCGCCGACGACGGGGCCCGGCGCGGCACCCCGCTCGCCGCGCTCGAGGACATCGCCCCGGCCGGCCCGCCCGGGGAGGCCAACGCGCTCGCCGCGGCCGCGCTCGCACGGGCCCACGGCGTCCCCGCCGACGCCGTCGCGGCCGGCCTGCGCGGCTACGCCCCCGGGGCGCACCGCGGGGCCGTCGTCGCCGAGGCGAACGGGGTGCGCTGGTACGACGACTCGAAGGCGACCAACCCCCACGCGGCCGCCGCCTCGCTCGCCGCGCACGACCGCGTGGTGTGGCTCGCGGGTGGCATGCTCAAGGGAGCGGAGGTCGACGACCTCGTCCTCGCCCACCGCGGCCGGCTCGCGGGCGTGGTGGTCCTCGGCGTCGACCGGGGGGCGATCCTCGACGCGCTGGCCCGACACGCGCCCGAGGTGCCGGTCGTCGACGTGGGCGCGGGTGACGATGGCCCGATGGACGATCCCATGACGCGCGCGGCGCGGGCGGCCGCGTCGATGGCCCACCCCGGCGACGTCGTGCTGCTCGCGCCGGCGGCGGCCTCGATGGACATGTTCCGTGACTACGCCGCGCGCGGGGACGCCTTCGCCGCCGCGGCGCAGCGGGTCGCGGGGGTGCCCGAGCCGGCGTCCGACCCGGGCGCGCCGTCGTGACCGCGTCGCCCCGCACGGGCTCGGGCTCGGGGGGCGGCTCGGGCCGGGGCGCGAACGGCGCCGTCCTGTCGTCCGACGGCAGCAACGTGCCGTTGCCGGCGCGGGAGCGGACCACGACGGCTTCGCTGCGGGTGCGCGCCCTCGGCGGAGCGCTGGCGCAGTGGCTCGGCCGGCCGCTGACCTCGCTGCACCTGGTGCTCGCGGTGTTCGGCCTGCTCACCGCGCTGGGCCTGGTGATGGTGCTCTCCGCGT
>NZ_JBVPVA010000239.1:0-1946 GCF_055612215.1 Actinomycetospora sp.
AACACACACGGCTACCTCACCCGAGCCGCCATCGACACCGCCGCACGCCTCCGAGAGCGCGCCCGCCACCGCGCCGGCGAACCGGACCCCGACACCGAACCCGACCCCAACGACCGCTTCCCCGAGGAACCGCCCTTCTGATCACTCAGCCGCCGGGACGACGAAAGGCGGCCGCGGCGGTCTGGGCCACGTCGAGGATCGGCGTGACGTCCGCGGCGGGCCAGAGTCGCTGCATGCGGACCGACGCGAACGCGCCCGACGCCGTGATGACGAGGCTGATCGCTGCTGCGGTGTCGGCGTCGGGCGCGTCGACCAGCGCGAGACCCCCGAGGTCGTCGAGCGTGTAGTACAGCGCCGTGAGGGTGCCGCCGGCGTCCTCGACGGTCTTCCGGACCGCCGGCGTGCGATCCACGGGCTCGGCGACCAGACGCGCCCACGTCTCGGGGTGGTAGGAGAAGAAGAACGCGAAGCTCGCCATCGGGCGATGCTGCGGCACCCCGCCCGGACCCGGAACAGCGCGCACCCGGATGGAGCACACCCCGCTTGCCCCGATGCCGTCGTCTCCCCACGCTCGCCGCGTGCTCATCGACGTGGACCAGCGCGCCGCCCGCCGTCTGAGGGCCCGGGACCACGGCACGACCCTGGAGCGCGACCCCGACCTCGACCTCGCGACCGCGTACGCCGTCGCGGCCGAACTGGAACGCCGCCTCACCGCCCGGGGCCACCGCCGCGTCGGCCGCAAGCTCGGCTTCACCAACCGGGCCACCTGGGGCGACCTCGGACTCGACCGGCCGATCTGGGCGCCGGTCTACGACGACACCCTCACCCACGACACCGTCGTCGACCTCACCGGCCGGCCCGAACCACGGCTCGAGCCCGAGATCGTTCTCGGCGTGGGCACGGACGCACGCACCCCCGACGAGCTCGTCGTCGAGTGGGCCGCGCTCGGGGTCGAGATCGTCGCGAGCCACCACCCCGGGTGGCGGCTCACCCCGGGCGAGGCGGTCGCGGACTTCGGGATGCACGCCCTGCTCGTCGTGGGGCCGGCGCTCGACCCGGCGGGCGTCCGCGACCTCGTCGTCACCCTCGCCGGTCCGGACGGCCGGACGACGTCCGGACGCGGCAGCGACGTCCTCGGCGGTCCGGTCGAGGCGCTCGCGGCCCTGCTCGACCTGCCGGGCGCGAGCCCGCTGCGCGCCGGCGAGGTCGTGACGACGGGGTCGCTGGTGGCGCCGCCGTGGATCGCGGCGGGTCAACGCTGGTCGGTGACCGTCCACGGCGGGCCCGAGCTCATCGTCGAGACCTCGTAGGGCACCGTCCGGACGTCCTGCCCGCCGGCTGGTCCTGCGCGACGGGTGCCGGACGGGCCCTCGCGGTGCCACGATCTCGCGCGTGTGCACCGAGGCCAGACCGGCCGATCCCACCGCCGTCGCGATGGCCGCCCCGCGCCGGGCCGAGGGCGACGCCGTCGACCCGATCGCGCTCGAGCCGGTCGACGCGCTGACCATCACGGTCCTCGTCGACAACTCGTTCGACGCCCTGCTGGTGGACTCACCAGTCGCCACCCGGGCCCGCCTGGGTACCGGCGCGCCGCAGGAGGCCCCGCAGTACGTCGACGGCACGACGCGCACCGGGCTCGTCGCGGAACACGGCTTCTCCGCGCTGGTGACGGTCACGCGGGACGGGCACGACCACACGATCCTGTTCGACACCGGCGTCTCCCCCGACGGGCTGGCCACCAACGGCCGCCGCCTCGGCCTCGACCCGGGCGACATCGGCGCGGTCGTCCTCTCCCACGGGCACGCCGACCACACCGGCGGCTTCCCGGGCCTCGAACGCTGGCTGGGCCGGGTGCCGAGCCCGCTCGTCCTGCACCCGGCCGCGTTCACCCGCCGCCGCCTCGCCCCGCCCGGCGGCGACCCGTTCGTCATGCCGCTGCTCGACCG
>NZ_JBVPVA010000252.1:0-6472 GCF_055612215.1 Actinomycetospora sp.
CCGGGCGCGTAGGGGTAGAGCGGCGTCGACCCGTCCATCGCCGCACCGGCCGCGTGCCAGACCTCCTCGAGCCCGTCCGGCCGGGTGAACAGCGTCCGGTCGCCGAGCAGGATGTCGTGGATGAGCCGGACGTAGGGCGGCAGCGGATCCCCGCCGGCGTCGTGCAGCGAGATCTGCGTGCACTGGGTCTCCAGCGCCGACTGGGCGCCCGGGATCTCGATGTTCATCGAGATCGCCAGGGCGCCGTCGCCGGCCAGGTCGAAGCGCAGCACGTTGCCGCGCACCGGGATCGGCGCGTCGCCCTCGGCCTCGGTCGACGCCCGGTACGGCCCGCCCTCGGGATCGCGCATGACGAGGCTGACCTTCTGGTGGCTCTCGGCCATCCGCTTGCCGGTGCGCATCAGGAACGGCACGTCGCGCCAGCGGTCGGTGTCGACCCACATCCGGGCGGCGACGAAGGTCTCGGTGTTCGAGTCGTCGGCGACCGCCTCGATGTCGCGGTAGCCCTCGAACTGGCCGCGGACGATGTCCTCGGCGACCAGCGGGCGGAACGCCTTCACCGCGTTCGCCCGGGCCTGGGCGATCTCGTCGGCGGCCAGGCTCGCCGGCGGCTCCATCGCGATCTCGGCGGCGACCTGGAACAGGTGGGTCACGAGCATGTCGAGCACGGCGCCCGTGGCGTCGTAGAACTCGGCGCGGTCGGCGACGTCGAGGACCTCCGGGACGTCGATCTGCACGGACGCGACGTGGTGGCGGTCCCACGAGGAGAAGAACAGCCCGTTCGCGAACCGCAGGGCCCGCAGCTGCTGCGAGGCCTCCTTGCCCAGGAAGTGGTCGATCCGGTAGATCGCGGACTCGTCGAAGACCCGGTGGACGGTCGTGTCGAGCGTGCGGAACGCCTCCAGCGAGGTCCCGAACGGCTTCTCGTAGACCACGCGCGAGCGCTCGGCGAGGTCGTGGGCACCGAGGGCCTTCGTGATCGGCTCGAAGGCGGTGGGCGGTACGCCGAGGTAGTGCACCCGCTGGACCGTGGAGCGGTCACCGTCCCCGAGCTCGTCCTCGGCCTCCGCGACGCGGTCCACGAGCTGGCCCGCGTCGTCGACCGAGAACCCGTCGCCGGCGAAGCGCAGCCGCGACGCGAACTCCTCCCACGGCCCGTCCTCGGGCTTCGGGCCGAACTCGGCGAGGACGCCGTGGACGTGGTCGCGGAAGTCGTCGTCGGAGAGGCGCCGGCGCCCGCTGCCGATCAGCAGCCACGACGCGGGGAGCAGCTGCTCCTGCGCCAGCCGGTAGAAGGCCGGCAGGACGAGCCGGGCCGCCAGGTCACCGCTCGCCCCGAAGAGCACGAAGACGGTCGGCGGGATGTCGGGCGTTCCGGGGTCGCTCACGCAGGGGAGCTTGCCCTGTCGTGCGCGCGATGACACGCGGCCGGCCGGGCGTCCGCTCGGCCGTGATCCGCTTCCGTGCGGCACATCGCGTCGGATTCGACGCGTTCCGCCGCACACGTCGCGATCACGACGCGGCGAGCGCCGCCAGCACCGCCAGGGCGTCCTCGCGGCGGTCCCACGGGACGAACAGGTGGTCGTGGTGGAACCCGCTCACCGGGTTCGCGCTGATCCCCGCGTCGGCCAGCGCCCGCGTCACCGCCGCGAGGAACCCGACGGCGGCGAGCGACGATCGCACCTCCAGGGTGATCCACGCACACGGGTACTCCGCGTCGAGCCCGTCCGCGGCCGCGTCGGGCACCACGACGGTCGTGCCCTCGTCCTCGGCGAGGGTCACCACCGCCGCCGGCACCGCGATCCCGGCGGGGACCGTCGCGAACACGTACCGGCCGGGGCGCAGCCGCGGCGTCATCCCGGCCAGCAGGGCCGCGAGCTCCGTCTCCCCGGTGGTCACGACCGCGGCGCCTGCTGCGGGCTGCTCACCCCGCAGTGCGCGCACTCCGCCACGTTCACCTCGCCGGCCGGACGGGCCCGCAGCGGGCGCAGGAGCAGCCCGGAGAGCACGGCCCCGCCGAGCAGCAGGCAGGCGGCGATGATCACGGCACGGTGGTAGCCGGCCGAGAAGGCCACCGGGTTCGTGTAGTCCGCCCCGGCGATCCCCGCCGCCGCGGGGATGACGGCCACCGCGAGCAGGCCGGCGGCCCGGGCCACCGCGTTGTTGACCCCGGAGGCCACCCCGGCGTGGCGGTCGTCGGCGGCGTCGAGCACCGAGGCCGTCAGGGGGGCCACCGTGGCCGCGAGCCCCAGCCCGAACAGCACGACGGCGGGCAGGACGTCGAACAGGTAGGACGCCCCGACGCCGACCCGCAGCAGCAGGAGCATCCCGCAGGCGGCCACGACGAGGCCGACGGTCATGGGGATGCGCGGCCCGATGCGCGTCGCCAGCCGGCCGGCCCGCGCGGAGAGCAGCAGCATGATCACGGTGATCGGGAGCGTCGCGATCCCGGCCGCCAGCGGTGAGAACCCGGCCACCACCTGGAGCTGGAGCACGAGCAGCACGAAGAGGACCCCGAGCGCCGCGTAGACCAGGAGCGTCACCCCGTTGAGCGCGGTGAACCGTGGGTTCGCGAACAGGTCGGGCGGGACGAGGGGCGAGCGCGACCGGCGCTCGACGAACCCGAACGCGACGAGCGCGCCGACCCCCGCGAGGCCGCCGACCACGACCGCCGGCGACGCCCCGGCCGACCCCGCCTCGGTCAGCGACCAGGTGAGCACCCCGAGGCCCAGCAGCCCGAGGGCGGTCCCGGGCACGTCCAGGTGCGGCACCGCCTGGGGATCCCGGGACTCCGGCACGTGGCGCAGCGCGGCCACGAGCACGACCGCGGCCAGCGGCAGGTTGATCAGGAACACCGCGCGCCAGTTCCACTCGACCAGCCAGCCGCCGATGAACGGTCCGACGGCCCCGGCCACCCCCGCGAGCCCCGACCACGCGCCGATGGCCGCCGCGCGGTCGCTGCCGTGGAACGAGGCCGAGATCAGCGCCAGCGAACCCGGCGTCAGCAGCGCGCCCCCGACGCCCTGCAGCGCCCGGGCCGCGATGAGCACGTCGATCGACGGCGCGAACCCGCACAGCGCCGAGGCCAGGGCGAACCAGACGACGCCGATGAGGAAGACCCGGCGTCGACCGAAGCGGTCCCCCAGCGAACCGCCGAGCAGGATGAACCCGGCGAGGGTGAGCGTGTAGGCGTTGATCGTCCACTGCAGGCCCGCGAACGACGACCCGAAGTCCGACCCGATCCGCTCGAGCGCGACGTTGACGACCGTCGAGTCGAGCATCGCGAGACCGGAGCCGAGCACCGTCGTCGCGAGGACCCACCGGGCCGCCGGGGTTCCCAACCGCAGGCCCGCGGCGTCCGCCGCCTCCTCAGTGCTCACGCCGCCCAGCATGACCCCCACCCCACCCGTGCGCGCTACGGTTCGGCGCATCGCCACGTTCACCTCGACCGCACCGCCCCCGCTGCAGCCGATCGGCGAGCTCACCGCCGAGCAGACGCAGGTCGCGCTCGTCGTCGTCGCCGGCCTCGTCGCACTGTCGGTGGTGGCCGGGAACGCCACGTGGCGCATCGCGCGCAACGTGGTGACCATCGCGCACGAGGGCGGCCACGCGCTGGTCGCGATCGCCTCGGGCCGGACGCTGACCCGCATCCTGCTGCACTCCGACACGTCGGGGGTGACGGTGTCGAAGGGGCGCCGCGACGGCCCGGGGATGGCTGCGACGGCGTTCGCGGGCTACGCCACCCCGCCGTTGCTGGGCCTCGGGGCCGCGGCCCTGGTGGCGGGCGGCGCGGTCCCGACGATGCTCGGCCTCGCGATCATGGTGCTGCTCGGCACGCTCGTGCTGATCCGCAACGTCTACGGCGTCGCGTCGGTGGTGCTGACCGGCGGCATCGTCGTGGTCGTCATCGCCTACGGGTCCCCGGCGGTGCAGTACGGCTTCGCCTGCTTCGTGACCTGGTTCCTCATCGTCGGCGGGCTGAAGACGGTGCTGGAGGTGCAGCAAAAGCGCGCCGGGCGCCGGGCGGCCGACTCCGATCCCGATCAGCTCGAGCGGCTCACCGGCGTTCCCGCGGGCATCTTCGTGGCGATGTTCGCGCTGATCGGCCTGCTGGCGCTGATCTTCTCCGGCAACCTGCTGCTGTCCTGGCCCCCGTTGCCCTGACCGGTCACCGGGCGTCGAGGACGCAGTCGCCGCACGTCCCGCCGCCGGGCACGCGGTAGAAGAGGCAGCAGGTCCGCCGCGCGAATCCGACCCCGGTCGGGTGCGCGGGCTCCGCGACGACCTCGCCGAGCCCGGCCAGCGGTGGGTGCCCGAGGATCCCGACGGCGAGGGCGAGGGTTCCCGACGACGAGTCCGGCCGCTGGGTCAGCAGCATGCGCAGCGCCCCGCCGAGCGAGGACGCGACGTTGCCCCAGGTCACCTGGGCCGACACCGCGGCCTGCTCCCCGATGGCCTCGAGCAGCGGGCGCAGCGTGACGTCGAGCTCGCGGGCGGCGGCGGGGGCGAGCTCCGCGGGCCCGGCGGGGCCCTCGACGGCCTCCGGACGCTCGATCCACAGCGGCATCGGCCCGCCCGACCAGGGACGCCACCGCAGGTGGTCGTGCAGGCGGGGGACCACCCCGTGCAGCGCGCCCGCCCCCAGGACCAGCGCGGTGACGCGGGCGGAGACCGACAGCGAGAGCAGCGACGCCGCGATCCGCCGCGGGACCCCACCCAGCTGCTCGGCCACCTGGTCGACGCGCCGGTCGAGGACCTCCCCGGCGAACGCAGCGAGAGGGCGCCAGGAGGGATCGGCCCCCTCGGCCGGGCCGGTCGCGAGCCCGAAGAAGCCGCCGAGGGCCGCGACGTCGTCCATCTCCCCGGTGAGGTCCACGGACATGGCCCCCATGGTCCCGGACGCGTGATCGACCGGTGACGATCACCCGTTCGGCCCCCTCCGGGGGTCTCGAAGCGGGCCGACGGCCGCTGATCGGCGGCGTGAGGTCGGCGTGGTGGGCGTGATTCGTTAGGTTCGCAGCATGCTCGACTCGGGTCTGCGCTTCGCCTTCGCCTTCCTGCCGGCAGGCGTGGCGATCGTCGTCGGCCTCGTGCTGGCCGTGCAGCGCCGCCGCATCCAGCCCGCGGTGGCGACGCCGGCCATCGCCGGGCTCGCGCTGCAGCTGGTGGCCGCGCTGCTCAGCGCGTCCACGGTGGTGGTGCTGCCGGCGCTGCTGCGCGGCGGCTCGAGCACCGACACGGTGCTCACCGCCTCCAGCCTCATCGGTGTCCTCACGGCGCTGGTCACCGTGCTCGGCTGGGTGCTGCTGCTCATCGCGCTCTTCCGCCGGCTGCCCGCGGAGGCGCCCGCGGCCGGGCCGGCGCCCGCGTCGACCCCGTCCTCGGGGCTCCCGTGGCAGCGGGGCCCCGCGCGCGGGATGGTCGGGCAGCCCCCGGCCGACGACGCCCCGACCGGTCGGCACGCCCTGCTCGACGAGCACGGCCAGCAGGTCGTGGCCCAGCCCGGGGTGCGCCTCTCGCCGCGGACGGCCGCCCTGACCGGCGGTGCCGCCGTGGGCGCGGGTGCCGCCGTCGGTGCCGGCGTCGCGGCGCGGGGCGACGAGGGCGACGACCTGCTCGACGCCGACGACGAGGCGAGGCTCGCCGGCCGCGACGAGGACCTGCCCACCGAGGCGGTGCCGATCGCCGGCCACCGCCCGGCCGACGCCGACGTCGCGGGCACCACGGGCGACTCGCCGGAGGCCGCCTCCGCGCCCGACGCGGGGCCGGGCGGGGTCGACGAGGCCGCCGTCGGGGGTGTGCCCACTCACGCGACCGCCGGCACCGAGACCGACCCGGACGCCGCCGCACCGGCCTCCGCCCCGGGGGCCGCGCCCGCCGCCGCGTCCGGCGGGATGCCCCGCCCGTGGCCCGGAGCCGCCCCAGCGGGTGCCGGAGCCGGGGTCGCGGGCGCCGGGGCCGCGGGCGCTGCGGCTGTGGGCGCTGGGGCCGCGGGCGCCGGTGCGGCCCTGGCCGGGACCTCGACGGAACCGGAGGAGCACGACGCCGCGGCGGACGCCGCTGACACCCCCGAGACCACCGCCGGGGCCGCCGCAGGGTCCGCGGGCGAGGAGCCGGTCACCGAGACGATGCGGACCCACACGCCGGCCGGGACGCCCGCGGCGGACCCGGGAGCGCACACCGACGACGGGGACGAGGCCGCTCCCGGGACGGCGCCCTCCGTTGCGGCCGACCCGCCCGCGGAGCCCAGCGACGTGAGCGTGGACGAGAGCGCCGTCGGCGGGGTCCCCGCCTCCGCGAACAGCGACCACGACGCCGAGGACGGGCACCCCCGGACCGACACCGTGCGCGACGAGGCGGTGCACGACGAGAGCGATCACGTCCTCGACCACGCGACGGCGGACCAGGCTGAGATCGGTGAGCCGGACGGTGCTAACGGCGACGGCGACGTCGACAGCGACAGCCACGTCGA
>NZ_JBVPVA010000300.1:0-5021 GCF_055612215.1 Actinomycetospora sp.
GTCGCCGTGATCGGCACCGGCGCCTCGGCGATCCAGTTCGTGCCCGAGATCGCGCCCGTCGTCGGGCACCTCACGGTCTTCCAGCGCACGCCCCCGTGGATCATGCCGCGGCGCGACCGCGCCTTCAGCCGCGTCGAGAAGTGGGCGTTCCGGCGCTTCCCGATCCTGCAGCGCCTGCTGCGCGAGGCGATCTACTGGGGCCGCGAGACGTTCGTCTTCGGGTTCAAGGACCCGGAGCGCATGGCCAAGGCCGCGAAGCTCGCGGAGCGCCACATGCGCACCCAGGTCTCCGACCCCGCGCTGCGCGAGAAGATCACGCCGGACTACTCGATGGGCTGCAAGCGCATCCTGCTCTCCAACACCTACCTGCCGGCACTGGACCGCGAGAACGTCGACGTGGTCACCGACCGCATCACCGAGGTCCGCCCGCACGCCGTGGTCACCGAGGACGGCACCGAGCACGAGGTCGACACGATCATCGCCGGCACCGGCTTCTCGATCAGCGACCTGCCGATCAGCCACCGCGTGTTCGGCCGCGACGGGCGCAGCCTCGCCGAGCACTGGGGCGACACCATGTTCGCCCACAACGGCACCATGATCGCGGGCTTCCCGAACCTGTTCACCCTGCTCGGACCGAACACCGGCCTCGGGCACAACTCCGTCGTGTTCATGATCGAGTCGCAGATCAACCTCGTCATGGACGTGCTGCGCCGGCTCCGGACCTCGGCGGTCGGCGCGGTCGAGCCGCGTCAGGACGTCCAGGACCGGTTCGTCGCGGAGATGCAGCGTCTCACCGAGGGCACGGTGTGGGTCGACGGCGGGTGCAAGAGCTGGTACCTCGACGGCCAGGGCCACAACTCGGCGCTCTGGCCCACGTTCACGATGCCGTTCCACCGCCGCCTGCGGCGCATGAAGACCGACGACTACGTCATCACCCCCGCGCACGCGCGGACCTAGGAGGAGCTCCCGCATGGCCTACGACATCACCGGCAAGGTCGTCCTCATCACCGGCGCCGCCCGCGGCATCGGCGAGGAGACCGCACGCCAGGCCGCCGCGCAGGGTGCCCGGGTCGCGCTCGTGGGCCTCGAGCCCGAGCGCCTGGAGCGGATCGCGGGCGAGCTGGGGCCGCAGCACACCTGGGCGCCCTGCGACGTCACCGACCAGGCCTCGCTCGACGCCGCGGTCAAGCACACCGTCGCCGAGCTCGGCGGCATCGACGTCGTCATCGCGAACGCCGGCATCGCCAACCACGGCACCGTCGCCGAGAGCCCGGCCGACGTCGTGGCCCGGGTCATGGAGGTCAACCTCATCGGGGTGTCGCGGACGGTGTCCGCGACCGTCGAGCACGTCTCGGCCCGCCGCGGCTACTACCTGCTGGTCTCCTCGCTGGCGGCGTTCACGGCGCTGCCGGGGATGGCGGCCTACTGCGGGTCGAAGGCCGGCGTCGAGAACTACGGCAACGCGCTGCGCTTCGAGCTCGCCCACCGCGGCGTCGACGTCGGCACCGCGCACATGGGGTGGATCGACACCGACCTCGTGCGCGACGTGAAGGCGGACTCGTCGACCTTCGAGGACACCCTCAAGCGGCTCCCCCCACCCCTGGGCAGCATCGCGACCGTCGAGGAGTGCGGCCGCGGGTTCCTCGAGGGCATCGCGAAGCGCAAGCGCCGGGTCTTCGTCCCGAAGTCGGTCGGCCTGCTCGCCGGGCTGCGCCCGATCACGTTCTCCTGGCTCGGGGACCTGCCGATCCTCGCGCAGGCGAGGACCATGGTGCCCAAGCTCGAGGAGCAGTTCCGTCGCACGGGACGCTCGTTCGGCGCGCACTCGGTCGGGATGGGCGAGCCGAAGAGCTGACTCGTCGTCGGGACGCTCGCGGGTGCCGCACCATCGGCCCACCCCGGTGTCGCCCGCGGCTGCTAGGTCCCCGAGCGGGATCGCCGGTAGTGGCGGCGCGCTTTCATGCGGTTCCCGCAGACGGCCATGGAGCACCACCGGGCGGTGTTGGCGCGGGTGCGGTCGAGCAGGAACAGGCGACATTCGTCGTTCGCGCAGGCCCGCAGCCGTCCGGGGAGGTCCCGTGTGACGACTCCCCAGGACAGCACCGCCGTGGCGGCGAGGAGGCGGGCGTCGTCATCGGCGGCCAGCTCCAGGTCCAGTCCGGCGTCCCGGAGCCGGGGCTCCCACCGGACTCCGTCGACCAGGGGGTTCAGGTCCGCAGCGCTCCGCCGGCCCCAGAGGACCTGTTGGAGCCGGTCCCTCGCTTCCCGCAGGTGGGTCACCTCGGCGGCGGAGCCGGCGCCGCCGTGCGCGAGGGCCCAGTGGCGGGCGTGCTCGTCGTCGGCCAGTGCGTCCTCGATCCCCGAGTCGCTCACCGGGGTGCTGTTGAGGAGTTCGAGCAGGAGCGTCTCGGCGTCGCGGGCGAGCAGATCGATCACGGCGCTCATACTAACCTCCTCGGGTGACTGAGCCGGTGGAGGAGCGACGCTTCAGGTGAGTTCCTCGCCGCCGGCGACGGGGATCGTCGCGCCGGTGAGGAAGGTGTTGGTGAGGGCGAACAGCACGGCGGAGGCGATGTCGTCGGCCGTGCCGATGCGGCGTGCGGGGTTGCGCTCGCTGAGGTCGGCGAACATCGCGGCCTTGCGCTCCTCGCCGAGCGCGTCCCACGCCCCGGTGTCGACGACGCCGGGCGAGATGGCGTTGACCCGGATCGGCGCGAGCTCGAGGGCCAGCGAGCGGGTCAGGGTGTCGGCGGCGCCGTTGGTGATCGCGACGGCCAGCGTCCCGACCGCGATCTTGAACGCGGCGACGCCGGAGAACAGCACGAACGACCCACCGGGGTCGATGCGGGGACCGAGGTGCTTGGCCAGCATGAGCGGGCCGATGACCTTCGTGTCGAACGACGCGCGGACGGCCTCGCGCGAGAGGTCCCCGATGGTGCCGCGGGCGCGGGACGAGGCGGTGCAGACGACGTGGTCGAGCGCGCCCAGGCGTTCGCCGAGCGCGGCGATCGAGGCGTCGTCGGTGACGTCGACGAACTCGGCGTCGATGTCCTGTCCGGCGTAGGCCTCGGCGAGCGCGTCGGGGTGCCTGCCGGCGACGACGACCCGACCTCCGGCGTCGCGGGCGGCCTCGGCGACGGCGCGGGCGATCCCGCTGCCGCGTCCGATCACCAGCACGGTCCTGCCCTCGAGGGGCCGGGGAACCGTGGCGGTGGGGAGGTGTTCGGTGCTCATGGGGTGGTCTCCGGTTCGGGGGCGACGATCGGCAGGGGCGCGGCGCTCAGGTCGGGACCGAGGTCAGGGTTCGGCCGAGGAAGCCGCGGATGTAGCCGGTGGCGGTGTCGAGGGCGCTCTCGAGCAGGAAGTGACCGCCGGGGATCAGGTGGATCTCGGCGTCGGGCAGGTCGCGGGCGAACGCGCGGGCCCCGTCCGGCCCGAAGATCTCGTCGCCGTCGCCCCAGATCGCCAGCAGCGGGACCCGGGAGCGGCGGAAGTACTCGTGGACGGCGGGGTAGAGGGGCGGGTTGGTGGCGTAGTCGCGGAACAGCGCCAGCTGGATCTCGTCGTTGCCCGGGCGGCTGAGGTCGGCGTGGTCGACCAGCCACGTCTCGGGGTCGACCAGGTCGGGCTCGGCGACCCCGGTGAGGTACTGCCACCGAGTCGCCTCGAGGCTCAGCGCGAACCGGACGGCCGGCTCGGTGGCGGGTCCCGGGTCGTTCGCGTAGGCCCAGACCCCGCTCCAGAACTCGGGGACGAAGCCCTCGTCGTAGGCGTTCCCGTTCTGGCTGATGATCGCGGTGACGGCGTCCGGGCGGTGCAGCGCGAGCCGCCAGCCGACGGGTGCGCCGTAGTCCTGGACGTACATCGCGAACCGGGTCACGCCGAGCTGGTCGAGCAGGCCTTCGGTGACCTCGGTCAGCGCGTCGAAGGTGTAGTCGAACTCCTCGGGCGACGGGGTCGCCGAGCGTCCGAAGCCGACGTGGTCCGGAGCGATCACGCGGTAGCGGTCCGCGAGGCGCGGGATGAGGTGGCGGAACATCCGCGAGCTGGTCGGGAACCCGTGCAGGAGCAGCACCACGGGCGCCTCCTCCGGGCCGGCGTCGCGGTAGAACACCTCCCGCCCCGCCACGGTCGCCACCCGGTGACGGACATCGTTCGTCGCTAACTTCTTCGCGTCGACAAGGGGGTTAGCCATGCAGGAATCGGACCGCGTCGTGGCCTAACTTGTCAAGCCGCCCCAGACAGTTAGACGAAGGATCCTCATAACTGCCTCGACGCTCTTGACGGGTTATCCGAGCCTTCTTATGCTCACCGCCTCGGTAGCTTCTGCTGGTTAGGCGGGCAGTCGGATCGAGGCACGACCGCGACGAGGTTCGACGAGGTCAGGGGGACGCCGTGCAGGTGAGGTCGCTCTACCGCTATCCGGTCAAGTCGATGCTCGGCGAGCAGCTCGAGCACGCCCATCTCGCGGAGCACGGCCTGCTCCACGACCGCGGCCTCGCCCTGGTCGACACCAGCACGGGGCTGGTGGCCACCGCGAAGCACCCCCGCCTGTGGCGGGAGCTGCTCCGGTACTCGGCACAGGCGCGCGACGACCAGGTCCTGATCTCCTCGCCGGCCGGATGGACCCTCGACGCCCGCAACCGCGACCTCGACGCGCGACTCTCGGAGGCCCTCGGTCGAGCGGTGCAGCTCCGTCGGGAGCGACCCCCGCAGTCCAGCGTCGAGCGCCCCGACCCCGAGGACGTCCTCACCCACGGCGTGGACGCGGACGTGCCGGCCGCCCTCCTGGAGATCGGACAGGGCTCGCCCGGGTCGAGCTTCGTCGACTACGCCCCGGTCCACCTGATCACCACGGCCACGCTGGCGCAGCTCGACGCCGACCCGCGGCGCTACCGACCCAACATCGTCATAGAAACCCCGGCCGGAACCGCGCCCTACGTCGAGAACGACTGGGTCGACCGCCGGCTGGAGATCGGCGGCGTCGTCCTCGACGTGGTGCTGCCGACCCCTCGATGCGC
>NZ_JBVPVA010000906.1:0-12264 GCF_055612215.1 Actinomycetospora sp.
GCCGTGGCCCCACCGGTCGTCATCGTCACGGCCGTAGCCCCACCGGTCGTCACCGTCCCCGCGGCCCCAGCCGTCGTGGTCGCCACTGCGCCAACCGTCGTGGTCGCCACCGCGCCAACCGTCGTGGTCGCGGTCGTGGTCGTAGTGGCGCTGTTCGCAGCCGCAGCCGGGGTGGCAGACGTGGTCTGCGGGGGTCGGGGTCGGCTCGTGGTGGTGTTCGGGGTGCCATTCGTGGTGGCCCCAACCGCGTTCCATGCGCTCCCACTGCGCGGCCAGGTGCGGCGGGCAGTGCTCGAGGACCGGTGGGATGACCTCGCGGAGTTCGGCGGGGGTGACTCCGCCGAAGCCGGCGGCGTGGAGCACGCCTTGGGGGTCGCGGGCGAAATCGGCTTGGGCCTGGGGGTGGCGGAACAGGTCAAACAGGAACTGCAGCAGCGTCTTGTGCTGGCTGACGGCGATGGTCATTTCACTCCTGAGCGGGGGCGGCGTCATCCCTTCGGGATGCACCGAGAGGCTGTGGGGTGCCGGCCGCTTCGGGGAGCTCGCTCGGCGGTGACAACGGTAGGTCGCTCGCTGCGGGCTGCCATCGGGGATGAGCCCTAGTCCGGCACGGGCCGGCGTTGGGGGGGTCGGGGCGCAGCACGCCGACCCGTTTGGCCGGGCCCGAGTCCCTCCCCGGCGAGTCCGCCCCGTCCCGCTAGGAGGATGCCGGACCGCATCACGCTGCGGGGTCCGTCCGTGACTCAGCGCAATCGAGCGCGTGCGGCGCCGACCCGGTGGTCGTAACGACTGCACGAGCGGTCACGATGTCATCTCGGATGAGCCACGGTCGGCGAACGCTCGGGGGGATTATGGCCGGCATCGGGTACGACGCCTCGCCGATGTCGTCGGGGCAGGCCCGGTCGGGTCCACGGCACGCTCGGCCCGGCGCGGCGGTGCCCGCGCCGCGGACGGCGGGCGGGTCATATCCCCCGCGGGAGGCGGTCCCCGTCGGCCCGGCACTGTCCTACCCGCCGGCGCCTCGGCCGGCCCCAGTCTCGGCTGGTCCGGGGCCGCAGCCCCGCCCCAGCGCCCAACAGAACCCGGCTGCGGGCCGCAGCGCGGGGGGGCAGGGTGGCAGGGACGCCGTCACCGAGGTGCTTGATCTCGGGGCGGCCGGGTTCCCGTGCCGCCCGGTCGTGAAGGTTGGGGCACACCCGTTCCGGGCCGGTGCCGCCGACCCCGTCCTGATCCGTCGGCGACGTCGGCTGGCCGTGTTCGCGGGCGGCGGCGTCCTCGCCGTAGCGTTGGTGATCGGGGCGGTGACCGTGCCGCTGGTGCCCAGCGATGCCGCGCCCGGCCCGGCGGCGACCAGCACCACGCCCGCCGCCGCAGCGCCCGCGACGGGGGGATCGACGCCGTCGACGGGTCATCCACCGACGACGTCCACGGCGGTTCCGGCTGATCCGGCGGGTTCGAAGTGAGCACCGGCGCAGCTGCCCAGGACGACCCGGCCGACGCCGCTGTGGCGGATCGGTTGCTCCGCGAGGCGGAGCAGACCGCTCTCGACGGGGAGCTCGTCGCGGCCGCCCGTCAGGCGGACTACCTGTTGGAGATGACCGGAGACCATCACCAGCAGGCCCGGGCGGCGCGGCTACTGGCCGCCGTGTCGGCCCATCGGGGCCCGCAGGGTCGGGCCGCGCAGCTGCACACCTGGGCCGAGACCATCGATCCGGAGGCGCCGAGCGCTTCGGGTGTGGTGGCCCGTCTCGCCAGCGGTATCGCCGACGACCGTGAGGTGCCCGACCCGGTGGTCCCCACCGCGCGGGCCGCGGCCGAGGCCTACACCGCGCGGGCCCTGGCGCGCTCCTTGCGCGGCCAGTCAGGTGTGGCGCTCGGGGAACTCACCCGCGCCGCGAGCCTGCTCGAGGGCGCCGGGCGGCCGATGCTGCTCGACACCTCCCCAGCCGCGCTCGGAGCCCTGGTCGCCCTGCACCGTGGCGAACCGGACATGGGCGCTGTGTTGCTCGACGGGGCCATCGAGGCCGATCTCGGCGGCGCGCCGACCCGCCGCCGCCACCGGCTGCTGCGGGCCTGGACCCGCATGACCATGGGCGACGACCCCGGGGCCCGCGCAGACCTCGCCGAGGCGATGGCCTTGCCCGGTCCGGTCGAAGCCCCCGACGACCTGCTCGCGGTCGGGGTGGAAGCCAGCCTCGCCCGCCGCGGCGGCGACACCGCACACCTGGTCGCCCTGTGGGCGCGAGGACGCGCCAGCATCCTGCGCCACCCGGTCGACTTGTTCAGCCTGCTGCCCTTGAGCGAGCTGCAGATCGTGGCCAGCCGACTCGGCGAGGACGCCTGGCTACAGCCGCACCTCCAGGCCGCCGACGAAATCCTCGACGCCCTCGGCCGCCCCCCGCTCTGGGCCGCGCCCTGGTACTTCGCTGGTGTCCTGGCCGCCGCAGCCGCCACCGATCTCGACCGCGCCACCGAGCGCAGCCAACGCCTCGCCACCCTTGAGGCCGACCCGCACCGAACCCAGACCCTGAAAGCCGCGGCGAGCTGCTGGGTCGCCATCCTCGACGGCCAAGTCGACCCCACCGCCACGTTGCTCGCTGCCTGTGATCTGGCCGAGGCCGGGCTGGCCTGGGACGGCGCGCGCCTACTCAAAGAGGCCGCAGTGCGCACCACCGACCGCCGGGCCATCAGCACACTGCTCAACGGTGCCCGCGGCCTGCAAGCCCGCGCGGCCACCAACCCCACAGCCAGCTCCACCGGCGCAACACCCGCTGACCTGGCCGAGGCCGGCGAGAGCCCGTCCCCGGCCGAACCAGAGCCGGGCCGGCCAAGAGCACTCCCCACCGGCGGAGCCGACCCGGCGCAGGCCGACCCCGCAGCCGAGGTGGTCACGGCCCCGCCGGGCCGCGAGATCGAGGTGCTCAGCGAACGGGAACGCCAAGTCGCCGTCCTCCTGCTCGACGGGCTGACCTACCGTCAAATCGGGGAACGGCTCTACATCACCGCGAAGACCGTCGAGCATCACGTCGGACGCATGCGACAACGCCTCGGCTCCCACGACCGCAGCACCCTGTTCCACGACCTACGCCAGGCACTGCACGCGGCATGAGGGGCTGACCCCCCTTCCCGCTTCTTAGGCCGACGCGGAGACTCCCGGACCCGGGTTGCACACGCTTGCCACGGCGGCGCCGGCGGCACCGCCTACTGCATCGGACCTGCACAACTTGGCCACCGGCGGCGCGGTCAGCTCCAGTGGCGGCACCGCCGGCACGCGGGGCGACGGGGGTACCGCGTACTGCCTGAAGGTGTGCACCAACGTGGCTACCGTCGGCACCCCGGGCTCTGCCGCGCCGGCGCCGCCTCTCGACAAGCGCCTCGCCGGGTAAGCCACCGGACAGATCAAACGTCGGCCGCGTTCGGCGCAGCACCGGCCACCTCGGCGGCGTGTGGTTGCGCTGAGCGGGTGAGGTTTCGCGGGCGTGGTAACGCCGAGTGGGTGGCGGGGAGATCAGTCGGCATCACCGGTGGGTCATAGTCGGGAGGTCGAACGTGGGCGGACGCGGGACTCGGGTGGGGGCAGGGGTCCTCGTGGCCACTATCGCGGTCGGTGGCCTGGCGCTGGGCGCCGGTGCGGCCAGCGCTGCTGACGGCGCGGTCTGCGTCGTGGGCGCCACGTCGGGCGTCGCCCGGGGCGACTGGTGTGTGGACTCGAACGGTGCCCAACTCGGCTCGCTGAGCGCCTCGAGCGCCTCTGTCCCGCCCGAGTCGTCCACGACAGGCTCGGCGGCGGGCGCCCCCACCAGCGCCGCGACTGGTGGTGGCTCCGGGACCGCAGGGGCCGGGTCCGGGTCGGCGGGCACTACGACCGGCACTGTGGCCGGGACTACGACCGGCACTGTGGCCGGGACGGGGCTGCCCGCGGGCGGCGGCGTTCCCGCCTCGGCGGCGAGCACCCCGGCCGCGGGCCCGGCTCCGGTGTTCGTGGTGGTGCCGCCTCCTGCGGCGGCGGTGCCTGCGCCCCCGCCGGCGGTAGCGCCGGGCCTGCCAGCACCGGGCCTGCCAGCGCCGGTGGGGCTGCCCGTCGCGGCACCCCTGCCGCCGGTCGCACCCTCGCTCGCGGCCCCCCGGGGGAGCACCCCGGGGTTGGCGGGGTTCGCCGGGAACGGGATGCTGACGCCGCCGCTGGGCGGCACCGCGTTCGACCCCACGCGGCTGTTGACCGACCCCGAGGCAGCTCCGCTGGGCACCCTGCTCGACGCCAACCCCGCGCTGGCGGCCACCACCGCAAGCCAGGTCCAGGCCATGGCCCTGCAGGACCCCTCGAACTTCACGCGCACCCCGGTCACCCTGGCCGTGCTCGCCCTCGCCCTGGTGGCCGGGCTAGCGGTGCGCTACCGGGTCATGACCCGGGCACTACGTCGCGGGCACGCGGGCCACGACGAACTCCCCGAGCACTCCCACCCCACAGAGGGCGGGACCGTCGACACCGCCGACGACGGGGCCTACGACGACGCACTGGCGGCGTGACGGCCGCGCCCCGGATGCGCGAGACGACCGGCGGCGCGCTGGACCGCCACGAGGAATGGCTCGGACATAGGTGAGGTAAGGGGGGATTATCGTCGGTTCCTGATCCACAGTCCGGAAGCGGCCACCGCGCAACGTGGATTGGTGGGCTCGGTCTAGGAGAGCTGTTTGACATCCCGATCGAGCCGCCTGGGCCCCTGCGGCACGCGGGTGCCACCGCTCCACCGCCACCGCTATCGGCTTCCACCCAGGTCCGTGACCCGCTCACCTCGGCACACGTGCGCCCCGGCACTCAGCTCCTGGGCCACGACCACCCGACCGGGACCGATCGCGTCCGGGTTAGCCACTACCGCAAGCACACCCGCATCGAGGGCGATGTCGTGGGCGACGGCGGGCGCCCGATACGCCGAGGGCCGAGAGGCCCGCGCTCGTGCCGGGTGCCGCGAGCCTGGTGATCCGGCGCGACGGCGGCGTCGACGTCGGGGCCTGGGGCTCCAAGGTCCGCATGACCCCTGACGTGGCCGCGGTGCGCCAGAACCTCGTCCCCCTCGTGGACGACGGCGTCGTCACCCGACGTGCGCGACCGGCGGCACGGCGGAGTGGGGCTCCACGATCGGGCAGGCGGCCTACATCCACCGCTCGGCGTTCGGAGTCACACCCACCGGGGCCATGATCTACGTGGGCGGCCCGGCGCTGTCGGTGTGCACACTGGGGAACCTGCTGCACTCAGCCGGCGCGGTCCGTGGCATGGAGCTCGACATCAATCCCTCCTGGATGTCAGGGGCCTACTTCCATCCCGACGGAGCATCACGCCCGAAGGCGTTCCGCCCCTTCCCCGACGAGCAGGTCGGCGCCCAGCACTACCTGCAGACCTCGAGCCGGGACTTCGTCTCGTTCGACCTGTGCGCGGCCCCGGACACCCCGGCCTCGGCGCGCACCGCGCCACACTCGGCGCCGCGCCGCCACGCACCGGCCGCCAATGCCGGGACCACGGGATCAGGTTCGGCCGCCGGGCCACCTCAGAGCCCGCCCAAGCATTGACTCCACCACTTTCACGAGGCGGTCGTGGAAGCTCCGCTCGCACGCTCAAGCGCGGTGGATCTCAGAATAGAAGCGGCCAGAGTTCGACGAGCTCGCTGCGTCGCGGTCCTTCACCGCACACCACCCGAATCGCCCTGCGACGGCGCGTCCCCTTGATGGCGCCCCCAGTCCCCCTACGGTGTGACACTTGTGGCTCACGAGGTGGACGGGACCGGTGTTGTGCGGTCAAGGGGTGGCCACGCGTGAACTGGCCACCGACGCGCCGGGCGCGGCACCTCCACCGTCGGGCCTGGCTGACCGTCGCCGCGGCCGGGTTGTTCGTCACCGCCACTGGGCTCACCATGTTCCAAGGCGAACCGGCGGCGTCGGCCCCTGCGCCGGTCATCGAGCTCTCGATGGACACATCGAGCTCCCCGCCTCCGGTCGGCCCTCGGGTCGATCCCACGCTGCTCACGGTCACCCGAGCCGGCGGCAGGACTGTCTCGTTGACCTTCGACGACGGACCAACCGCCCGCTACACCCCGCAGCTCCTCGCCGTCCTCGCTCGTGATCGCGTCGTTGCGACCTTCTGCGAGATCGGCCAGCAAGCGCAAGCACAACCGGCCCTGGTGCGTCGCGTGACCGCGGCCGGTCACCGCCTCTGCGACCACACCATCACCCACGACCCGACGATCGGCTCCCACACCTCGTCGGTGATGGACCAACAGCTGCGGGCGAGCCGCGACGTCCTGGTCGCCGCGTCCGGAGGCGCCCCGGTCGACTACTTCCGCGCCCCGGACGGGAACTGGACCCCGGCCCTGCTGCGGCGCTCCGCACAGGCGGGGATGCAGCCGCTGGGGTGGACCATCGACACCCGAGACTGGACTCGGTCGGGAACGGCCGCGATCGTCAACTCCGTCGAGGCCCACATCCGGCCCGGAGCGGTCGTCCTGTTCCACGACGGGGGCGGACCCCGCGACCAGACCGTCGCGGCAGTCACCCAGCTGATCCCTTGGCTGCGCTCCCAGGGCTACACCTTCGTCTTCCCCAGCTGACCGGCACCCACGACGAAGACTCCGCCTCGCCGTCACCCGCGAAGCACGCCGAGAGCCCTCGTCGCGTGACGTTTCATCACCATCGAATGTCGAGACCGCCGCGGCGCCGGGAGCCTCTCGGCACCAGGCGCGGCTCGAACGACCCGCTCGATCACGGGGGACCGCCAGCGGCACGTCGCCGGCCTCCCGAGCTCAGGGTCTTCGGGGTGGATCCGATGCGGGAGTTCCACGACCCTCGGCAGGGACGCCCATCTCGTCGCCCAGGTGCTCGGTCATCTCGGACAGGCCGCGCTCGAGCACCGAACGCACCGATCTCCGAGGAACAACACCCACGCCACCCGCACCCCGCTCGACGGAGTGAGTGAGCCGAGTACGCGATCGACGCTGGCGCAATCTCACCGCGGGCCGCCGTCGACGTCACCTCTTCGGTGCCCGCGCCGGGCACACCCGGACTTCCGGCGCGGTCGGGCCTCGTCATCTGCCGTGCCGACAGCCACACGAGTTGCCAGAGACCGAAAGCGACCACTAACGTTAGAGCTCGCTGACGAAGACGGACCGCACTTCACGACATCGGGAGCCACCGTTGACCGACACGATCACCGACGAGCAGCTTCGCGCCCTCGTCGCGACCGCGAGGCCGTACACGTTGGTGCTGCTGCGATGGGGCCCGCGACGGCACGTCGACGGCGTCGATCAGATCGTCTGGGAGCACGGCCGTCGCAATGCCGCGCTGCGGGCCGAGGACGTCATGCCGATCGTGTGCCCCGTCGGCGGCGACGATCTCGTCGGTGCCGCGGTCCTCGCCTGCGACCTCGATCGCGCGCGGGAGGTCATGGACGGCGATCCGGGCGTGCAGGCCGGCGTGTTCGTCTACGAGGTGCACTCCTGCCAGAGCTTCCCCGGCAGCACGCTGCCCGACCCGAAGGACGTCGCGGCACCCCGAACCTGATCGCAGGCCCGACTCGACCGGCCGAGGTCGTCCGTCGATCAGGCCGATGGCCCGGATGGCCCGCCACCAGGCCCGGGCCCCGGGATGCCGGCCTCGCCGTTCGCGGACCTACGATCCGGACCGGCGCCGCCGTGGGAGCCCTCCGGGGTGGCCTGATCGGCTCGGTGGAGGGCCTCGGCGATGCGCTTGATGGCCTGCAGCCGCGCGTTCCACCGGTTCGCGGTGGTGAGCATCGCCGCGGCGGCGGCGTGGAGCCGGTCGGGTTGGATGGTGTAGCGGACCTCTCGGCCTTCTCGTCGTGGGGTGACCAGCCCGGCGTCTACCAGGACGGCGAGGTGCTTGGAGACGGCTTGCCGTGAGAACGGCAGCTCCGCGGCCAGGGTGGTCGGCGTGGCCTCGCCGTGGGTGACCAGTGAGTCGAGCAGGCGGCGGCGGCCGGGTTCGGCCACCGCCGCCCACAGCTGCTCCTCGCTCCCCTCGATCATCAACGGTGCTCGGCGTGCTCGTCGATGAGGTGGTCGTGCAACCGCCCGAGGAGTGTGGTCCAGCCGCGCGCGTGCTCGGCTCGATAGCCCTCTCGTTCCTGCTCGGTCCAGACCATGTCCTCCAGCCCGCTCTCGACGACCCGCAGTCGGGTGCGATGACCTTCCGGTGTCAGGGTGAAGGTGACCAGCAGCGAGTTGCCCGGCCGCGGAGAGCTGCCCTGCGGGTGCTCCCAGCGGAAGGAGAAGATCCGGCCGGGTTCGACGGCGTGCACCTGGATCTGTACCGACTTCGGCGCAGCATCGGTCTCGAGCCGTCGGGAGAAGACCACCGAGCCGTCATAACCGGGCTCGGCGCGTAGGTCCACGGCGTCGGCGAACCAGATAGCGATGTGTTCGGGCTCGGTGACCGCCCGCCACACCACCTCGACCGGCGCATCGATCATGATCTCCTGCGCGATCACCATGCCGGACCCGTTCATGCAACAAAGAGTAGCGGATCAATGAGCGGGAGGTGACGGTATCCAGGCATCGCCCACGGCCTTCCGCGCGATTCGGAGCTGTGTCAGTGCCTGTTGCCGGGTCGACCGGTGCCGGTCTCCACGTAGGCCTGCAGGCTCGCCAGGTAGTACTCCCAACCCTGGCGGCACTGGTCGAAGCACTCCAACCGCGGGGTCAGTCCCTCGTGTCGGAAGTCCAGGAGAGTGGAGCCCGCTCGTCGACCGAGACCGAAGTCGATGCGCGTACCGACCCAGTCGGGCATGAAATCGCAGGTCATCACGGTCCACCGGACCTGGGTCGAGGGCCGGGCGGTGTCGACGCGCATCACCACCGGGCCGGGGGGCATCGCCAGCCACAGCTCGCCCCCCTCGGAGCCCCAGCCGGTCGTGGGCATCCACCAGCCCGACACGCCGGCCGCGGTGCTCACGGCCGCGTAGACGACGTCCGGCGCCGCGGCCAGCGCCATCGCCTGTCGGTAGTCGGGGCCCTGCGTCGTGCCGATGGCCTGGTCCATATCCCGCTCCTGGTCTCGTCGGGCAACTTACGGTTGCGGGATCGACGGTATCGGTCGATGCTGGGGACACGCAACTCCCAGTTGCTCATCGCCCTCCAGCATGGCGCCATCGACGCTCGTGCGCTAACGTTCGTGTGCGCTAACAGAAGGAGGGCTCCCGATGTCCGGACCTCCGCGCCCCGCGCGGAAACCGCTCGGGGCTTGCGTTCCGGACGCCGACCACGATCCCGCCGACGAGGTCCTGCGCGCCCTCGTGGAACCCCGACGCCGCGCGATCCTGCGTCTAGTCGCGGAGGAGGAGCTCGCCGCGGGCGAGATCGCCGAGGCCTTCGAGGTCACCCGACCCGCGATCAGCCAGCACATCGGCGTCCTCAAGCAGGCAGGGCTGATCAGCGAGCGCCGCGACGGGACCCGGCGCCTCTACCGAGCGCGCCCGGCCGGAGTGGATGGGCTGCGCGCCTTCCTCGACGATGTCTGGGGGGCCTCCCTCGACGTCGCCCGCCAGCTCGTCGAGCAGGACCGGGGCCTGGCCGACGCTGATGACGACGGACACACCGCGACCGGTTGAGCTCGCCCCGGTCCTGCCACCCAGCTTCCCAGGAGCCCTCCGATGAGCACCACCGCCGACCCCCACGAGCCGAACGGCACGGGCACCATCACGCCACTGCGCCGCCCCCCGGTGCGCCGATCGACACTCGTCCGACGCGACCAGGCCCACACCTTCGCGGTCTTCGTCGACACCATCGCCACCTGGTGGCCCCTGGTCCCCTACTCCATGGGCCGCGAGCGGATCCGTTCGGTGACCGTCGAGCCCTTCCTGGACGGACGGGTCTACGAGACCTGGGACGACGGCACGACGACGGAGTGGGGCGTTCTGCTCGCCTGGGATCCACCGCGGCGTCTGGTGATGACGTGGAACTCCACCCCCATCCCGACCGAGGTCGAGCTGAGCTTCACCGGTCTCGGACCCAGGCTGACACGGGTGGCCCTGGAGCACCGAGGGTGGGAGAACCTCACCGACGAACAATTGGCCAGCGCTTGCGCCCATCCCGGCGGCTACTCCGGCGGCGGCTACCACCAGGGCTGGGCGCGCATCCTGGGTTGCCTGACCGAAGCCGCCGAGGCGAGCCCGACCTAGCCCCTCGCAGCCCCACCGCCGTCGCGCAGCGCCCTGAGGTGCCGCTGAACCCGATGCGGCTACCGGTCGGCCGCGCGGAGTGCCGCCGCTCCTCCCGCCATCGAGGGCACCGAAGGTGCCCGTCATCGACGACCCACACCACAGAAGAGGATTCGATCCGCATGCCTGCCGTTGTGAACTACTTCGAGATCGGCACTCCGCACCCCGACGACGCCCGCCGATTCTTCGGTGCTCTGTTCGACTGGACCTTCGGCGAACCCTCCGAGCAGAGCTATCAGATGATCAACTCTGAGCAGGGCGGGCTGTGGGACACCACCGGCTTCGGGGCGGCCACCTGGGCAATCTTCTATGTCCAGGTCGATGACGTTGCCGCCACCGTCGAGCGCGCCGAGTCCCTCGGCGCGACCGTGGCCGTGCCCCTCGTCGACGGCGGCGCCATCGAGTTCGCCCACCTCCTCGATCCGCACGGCAACCGCTTCGGTGTGTGGCGCCCTAATGCGAGCTGAGCCCGCTCGAGCAGATCGCCTCGCCTCGCCCACTCCGTCGAGGTCAGTTTGTCGAAGATTTCGGGGCCGATCCGGGCGTAGATTCCGCGGCGGTCCGCTCGCCGGTGAGCCCGGGGCAGACCATGCCGAGCCCGGCGAGGTGCTCGGCGGGTCCACGGGTGCCGCGCAGGCGTTGCTCCTCGCCCCGGGCCACCAGCTCGGCGGCTTCGGTGTCGCGCTCGAGCATGACCACGCGGGCCGCCGCGAGGACCTGACGGCGGGTGGCCGCGGCCTGCTCGCGGCGCAGTGGGCTGTCGTAGCGCCGTCTCGTTCGTCCGGTCATCGCGTTCGGTGGGTCATCGCGGGACCTCGATCATCGCGAGATGATGAGAACCGAGCCGTCGCGGCGGTATGCGCAGGGGCTCGAATGAGGCAGACGTCCGGATTCCCCAGCGCGTTAGTGTCCCGGCGGCCGCCCGATATTTGGACCCCGGTTGGGAGAAGCCGTGACCGTTGTCGCCGCGGATGCCGTGCGCCGAGCAATGATCAACTGTTCCCGGGGAGACGCCAAGCGCATGACCCTCTCCACCGTGGTGTCAAGCACCGACCTGGACGAGGTCGAGTTCGTCGGCTGGCACGATCCGCGTATCCCCGAGCGGGCCTACCTGGTCACCCTCCACGACGGAGAGCTCGTCGGTGTCCTGCTTCGTCGGGCGGCCGCAGGAGCACGCCGCACCGCGATGTGCGCGCTCTGCCGCACCACCCACCGCGGCGGGAACGTCTCGCTCTACACCGCCCCTCTCGCCGGCGCCGCCGGCCGTGAGGGCAACAGCGTCGGCACCTACATCTGCCACGACCTCTCCTGCCCCACCACGATCCGGCTCGACAGGGCGCCGCACCCGGGTGTGATGCCGGAGCTGGGCCGCCCGACCGCCGAGCGCGTCGCGGGCCTGCGTCGCCGACTCCACACGTTCCTCACCTCCATCCGCCCGGAGAAGCACTGAGGTCCCATCGGGTCTCGACTGGCAACTCCGCAATTCCAGGCGCACGACGGTTCCCTTACGCGGCGACAGCTCGCCCACCGCAAGGTGACAGTCCTTTCGCCAGGCGCGAACCGGGACCCGCGCTACTGGGACCGGCCCGACGAGTTCGACCTCCGCCGCCGGACGGCCGGCAACCTGGGCTACGGCGCGGGCGCCCACGTCTGCGCCGGCATGACGATCGCGCGGATGGAGGGCGAGGCGCTGATCCGGGCTCTGGCCGCCCGGGTCGACTCCTGGCACCTCGAGGGCGACCCGGAGCCGCGGCTCAACAACAGCCTGCGTGGGCTCTCCCGCCTGCCGGTCCGGGTGGAGCCGCTCTGACGCGGTCACGATGTCCCACACTGACATCATGACCGATGCCCGCGAGACGCTGGGCCCGCTCGGTGTCTACCTGCCCATCCCCGTCCTCGCGCTGCCGCCGGTGGCGCGCCAGGTCGAGGCCGCCCGCCGCCTCGAGGCCGCCGGGTACCGGGCGGCCTGGACGAACGAGGGCGTCGGGGGCAAGGACACGCTGGTCCAGGTCTCGACCCTGCTCGCCGCGACCGGTCAGCTG
>NZ_JBVPVA010000358.1:0-1804 GCF_055612215.1 Actinomycetospora sp.
GCGTCGGGTCCGTCGCGGGCGTCTTCCCAGGGCTCACGCCGGCACCGCTGGGCGTCGTCCGGTCCCGCACCTCCTGACCGGGCCGGCGCGCATCAGAATGGGCGGGTGCCACCCCGCCGTCGCACCGACCCGCACGCCGGCCGTGCCGCCCTCACCGCCTGGCGGACGGACGCCGCCTCGCTGACCCGGCCCCAGCTCGCTGCGGCAGTCCGCTGGACGCTGGAGGAGCTGGCCGAGCGCAACCCCGGGCACTCCACCGAGGTGCGGGTGCCGCCGTTCGGCGCGGTGCACTGCGTGGAGGGCCCACGCCACACCCGCGGCACCCCGCCGAACGTCGTCGAGACCGACGCCCGGACGTGGTGCGCCCTCGCGCTCGGCCGCGCGCGGTTCGACGACGCCGTCGCCACCGGTGCGGTGCGGGCGTCGGGACACCGGGCCCCGCAGGTCGGGCACTGGCTGCCCCTCGCGGGGACGGACCCCGACGCGGCCACGCCCACCGACACGCCCGCCGATCCCGGGGTCCGGGACGGTGCGTGCTGATCCGGTGCCCGACGACCGTCCCCCGATCGGTGACGCGCCCACGCGTGATCGGCGCCCGTATGCTCTCGGTGACCGGGGGGTGGTGACCCAGTGACGCGTCCGACGTGGGCGCCGCAGGAGGTCGACATCGATCGTCCGAGCGCGGCGCGGGTGTACGACTACTACCTCGGCGGCAGCCACAACTTCGCGGTCGACCGCGAGATGGCGCGCGAGGCCATCGCCGACTGGCCCGACCTGCCGCTGATCATGCAGGACAACCGGGCGTTCATGCGGCGCGCGGTCCGGCACTGCCTCGCGTCGGGGATCGACCAGTTCCTCGACGTCGGGTCCGGGATCCCGACGGCCGGCAACGTCCACGAGGTCGCGCAGGCCGAGAACCCCGCGGCGCGTGTGGTCTACGTCGACATCGACCCCGTCGCCGTGGCGCACGCCCGGGCGCTGCTGGCCGACGATCCCCGCACCGGTGTCGTCCACGCCGACTTCCTGGACGTCGGCGCGGTGCTCGAGGCACCGGACACCCGCGCGGTGCTCGACCTCGACCGCCCGGTCGCGCTGCTCGTCGTCGCGCTGCTGCACTTCGTCGGTGACGAGCGCCGCCCCGGCGAGGCGCTCGCCCGGTACCGCGACGCGCTGGTGCCGGGCAGCCACCTGGTACTGAGCCACGCCTCCGCCGACGGCGCGCCGCAGGTGGCCGACGACCACGCGGCGCTCTACCGCCGCACGGCCACCCCCATGTCGATGCGGCCCCACGGCGAGGTGGTGCGCTTCTTCGACGGCTTCACGCTGCTCGACCCCGGGGTCGTCCACATCCCCCTCTGGCGTCCGGACGGCGCGATCCTCGACGGGCGCGGGCGCAACCCGGGCTACGCGGGCGTGGGACGTCGTGACTGACGCGGGCGCCGTCGAGGCGCTCGCCCGCGCGTGGGCCGTCGAGGTCGAGGGCACCAGCTACGTGCCGATGGGGTCCGACGAGCTGGTCGAGTACCTCACCGAGATCAGCGCCGACCTCGTCGCGGCGCTGCGCGCCCGCCCCGCCGACACGACGGTGGGCCTCGCGGCCGGCGCGCGGCTCGTCGCGGCCCACTTCACCGGGCCCTCGACGCTCGAGCGCACGATCGTGCTGCTCTCGACCCGGCTGCCCGACCTGCTCGGCGACGTGGTCCGCGGGGACGTCGCCGCGCTCGTCGGTGCCCTGGCGTCGGGCTACGCGACGACCCTGCGGGACCGCACCCTCGACGAGCAGGAGGCGATCGGCGCGCCGTGA
>NZ_JBVPVA010000414.1:0-1770 GCF_055612215.1 Actinomycetospora sp.
CGTCGTCGAAGTGCGCCGGGTCGGCCAGCTCCTCGAACCGCAGTCCCAGCCGCCGGTAGGGCGGATACGCCCGCCAGAAGCCCTCCGGTCCGCGGAAGTCCGGCAGCCCGGAGTCCACGCCCATCCCCGCCCCGGCGGCGACCACCAGCGAGGTCGCGCCGGCGAGGAGCTCGGCCGCCCGCGCGAGCTCATCCGGCGCGGGCGACGCCGCACCCGCCTCGGTCAGGACTCCCCGCCGCCCTTCCCGACGGTCAGCGCCACCTCGAACTGCATCAGGTCCGCGCCGGTCGCGACCGGCTTCTCGCGCTGCTGGGAGTGCGCCGCCTCGGCCGCACCGCCGCCGCGCCAGGCCTCGAACGCCTCGTCGTTCTCCCAGCGGGTGTAGACGAAGTAGCGGTCGTCGCCCTCGACGGGGCGCAGCAGCTCGTAGCCGAGGAAGCCCGGCGTGGCCAGCATGCTGTCGCCGTGGGCGGCGAAGCGGCGCTCCAGCTCGGGGCCGGAGCCCTCGGGGACCTTGATGGCATTGATCTTCACGACGGCCATGCCCCGACCCTACGACGACGGCTCGTGGGCGTCCCGTGAGTCGTCGGGTGTCCCGCCGTCGCCCGGCAGCGCGAACCGGCCGTCGGCGAGCTGCTCGAGCAGGCCGTCGACGAGCAGCGAGTCCAGGCAGCGGCCGCGCTGGGCGGGGTCGGTGAGCCACGCCGCCTCGAGCGCGGGCGCCTCGACCGGGCCGGGCGCCGAGCGCAGCACGTCGAGCAGCCGGCCGCGGACCTGCCGGTCGGTGCCGGCCCAGCGCTGGCCGCGGCGCGGTGGGCCGTCGTGGGCGGGGCGGCCCGCGCGCTGCCAGGCGCAGACCTCGAGGACCGGGCAGTCCGCGCACCGGGGGCCGCGTGCCACGCACACCGTCGCGCCCAGCTCCATCAGCGCGGCGGAGGTGCGGGCTGCGGCCGCCTCGTCGTGGGGGAGCAGTGCCTCGGTGTCGGGGAGGTCGCGGGCGGCGGCGTCGCCCGCCTCGGCCCGCCCGTGCACGGCCCGCGCGACGACGCGGCGGACGTTGGTGTCGACGACGGGACAGCGGCGCCCGTAGGCGAACGCCGCGACGGCCCGCGCGGTGTAGGCGCCGATGCCGGGCAGGGCGAGCAGGACCTCGACGTCGGCCGGGACGACGTCGCCGTGCTCGGCCGCGACGACGCCCGCCGCCTGCTGCAGGCGCAGCGCCCGCCGCGGGTAGCCGAGCCTGCCCCAGGCCCGCAGCACCTCGGCGGTCGGCGCCGCGGCGAGGTCCGAGGGCCGCGGCCAGCGTGTCATCCAGACGTGCCAGATCGGTTCGACGCGGGCCACGGGGGTCTGCTGGAGCATGATCTCGCTGACCAGCACGCCCCAGCCCGTGACGTCGGGGTGGCGCCACGGCAGGTCGCGGGCGTGCTCGGCGAACCAGGGGAGCAGCCGGTCGGCGAGGGTGGTGTCGGGCGTGCGGGTCATCGGTGGCGATCCTGCCGCGCCTCGTCGGGGTGTTCCCCGCTCGGGTGAGTTCCCTCGACGCCCCGGCGCGGATCGATCGCCGACCGCGACGTCGTCTCTACCGTGCGTGACATGCTGCAGCCGGTGGGACCGCTCCCGCCGTCGGTGTACTGGCGACGTCGCGGCGTCGCCGCAGCGGCCGCCGTCCTCGCGTTCGCCCTGCTGATCTGGGCCCTCACGGCCGCGCTCTCCGCCGACGGTGGTGCCGACGTGTCCGCGGCCGCCCCGTCGCCGACCCCCACCGCC
>NZ_JBVPVA010000435.1:0-2420 GCF_055612215.1 Actinomycetospora sp.
ATCACCGAGCCCGACGCCGGGTCCAACACCCACCAGCTCGCGACGACCGCCCGCCGCATAGAAGGGGAGCACGCCGATAGGGAGGAGTGGGTCGTCCGCGGCGAGAAGTACTACATCTCCGGGGTCGACGAGGCCGAGGCCCTGCTGCTCGTCGCGCGCACGGGGCGCGACGAGCGCGGCCACGCCCAGCTCAGCCTTTTCCTCGTCCCCACGGACGCCCCGGGCCTGCAGAAGATCCCGCTCCCGGTCGACGTCCTGCTGCCCGAGAAGCAGTTCACGCTGCGGTTCGACGACGTCCGGCTGCCGGCGTCGGCGCTGGTCGGCGACGAGAACCAGGGCTTCCGCCAGGTGTTCCACGGCCTCAACCCCGAGCGGATCACCGGGGCCGCGCTCTGCGTCGGGATCGCCCGCTACGCACTCGGCCGCGCCACCCGCTACGCGAACGACCGCGAGGTGTGGGACCGGCCGATCGGCAGCCACCAGGGCGTGGCGCACCCGCTGGCGAAGGCCAAGATCGAGACCGAGCTGGCCGCGCTGATGACCCGGAAGGCCGCGTGGCTGCACGACCAGGGGCTCCCGGCCGGCGAGGCCTCCAACATGGCCAAGTACGCCGCCGCCGAGGCCGCCATCGCCGCGTGCGACGCCGCGATGCAGACCCACGGCGGCAACGGGGTCGCCCAGGAGTACGGGCTGCTCCCCTACTGGGGTCTCGCCCGGCTCCTGCGGATCGCGCCGGTCAACCGGGAGATGATCCTCAACTACGTCGCCCAGCACTCGCTCGGTCTGCCGCGGTCCTACTGAGAGGAGTCCGCGATGGACCTCCAGCGCAATCTCGCCCAACGGATCAACGTCGGCGACGCGCTCACGCGCTCGGCGGCCGCGCGGCCCGACCACCTCGCCGTCGTCGACGGTGACCGCCGCTGGTCGTACGCGCAGTTCGACGCGTGGGTGAACCGGCTCGCGCACGGGCTGCTGGCCCGCGGCTACGAGGTGGGCGACGCGCTCGCGCTGGCCGCGGGCAACAGCGCCGAGTTCCTCGCCGTCTACTACGCGTGCGCCAAGACCGGCGTGGTCTGCGTACCGATCAACCTCGGCTGGCGCCCGCACGAGGTCGCGTACGTCCTGGGGCACTCGCAGGCACGCGGGATGGTCGTCGAGACCCAGCTCACGACGACGATGGCCGAGGCGGTCGCGCAGGTCCCGACCGTCACCGAGGTCGTCCTCGCCGTCGGGACCGCCCGCGACGATCCGGAGCTGCTGACGTCCGCCGTCACCGACGCCGCCGCGCTGACCCTCAGCGACCTCGCCGCCGACGACTCCTCGCCGCCCGAGGTCGCGATCCCCGACCGCGCGGCGTTGAGCTACCTCTACACCTCGGGCACCACGTCGTTCCCCAAGGGCGTCGTCGGCACCCACCTCGCGATCCACCTCGAGTCGATGTCCGCCGCGCTGGACTCCGGGTGGGGCGCGGACGACCGGTTCATCGCGATGATGCCGATGTTCCACACCGCGCAGCTGAACGCGTTCTGCACGCCCGCGGTCGTCGTCGGCGCGACCATCCACGTCCACCGCGGCTTCGACCCGGCCCGGTTCCTCGAGACGATCGAGCGCGAGCGGATCACGCAGGTGTTCGGGCTGCCGATGATGTACCGCGCGGCGCTGGAGCACCCCGACTTCGGCCGCCGCGACGTCTCGAGCCTGAGACGCGCCGTCTACGCCATGGCCCCGATGCCCGAGGCGCAGATCAAGGCCTGCCTCGACGGGTTCGGGTGCGACTTCGCGCTGCTCTTCGGCCAGACCGAGATGTCGCCGATCACCACGCTCTTCCGCCCCGAGCACCAGCTCACGCACATCGGCGCGGTCGGCACGCCGCTGACGGGGGTCCAGGTCGCGATCATGGGGCCGGACGGGCACCTCGTGCCGCCGGGGGAGCAGGGCGAGATCGTCTACCGCGGCCCGTCGACGATGACGGGCTACCTCGACAACGCCGAAGCCACCGAGGCGGCGTTCGCGCACGGCTGGTTCCACTCCGGTGACGTCGGGCGGTTCGACGAGGACGGTGTCCTGTGGTTCGCCGACCGCTTCAAGGACGTCATCAAGACCGGCGGCGAGAACGTCGCGTCGATCGAGGTGGAGAAGGCGGTGTACGCCGCCTCCCCGACGTCCGGGGAGGTGGTGGTCGTCGGGCTGCCGCACGAGCGGTGGAGCGAGGCGATCACCGCGGTCGTCGTGCCGAAACCCGGTGCCGCGATCGACGAGGACGAGCTGCTGGCCGCTCTCAAGCAGCGGCTGGACGGCTACAAGGTGCCCAAGTCGGTGATCGTCGTCGACGAGCTGCCGCGCACGTCCACCGGCAAGATCCAGAAGAACGTCGTGCGCGACGCCCACAGCGACCACTACGGAGGCTGAGTTGCCCGCAC
>NZ_JBVPVA010000436.1:0-2797 GCF_055612215.1 Actinomycetospora sp.
ATCCCGCCAAGACCACCGTCGTCCGCCCCGTTCCCTCGACCGGCACGCCCGCGACCGGCACCCCATCGACCAGCAACCCCTCGACCGGCAGCCCCTCGACCGGCAGTCCCACCACAGGCCGCCCGCCGGCGGGAGCCCCGCCCCGCCGGCCTCCGGGTGCGGCACCGCCCCGTCAGCCGGGCCGCCCCGCGCCCCCGAGCGGGGCCTTCCCCGCGCAGGGTCGACCCGGCGGGCCCGGTCCGGGTGGCCCGCACCCGGGCGGTCCGGGTGGCCCCGGGCCGCGTCCGGGATGGCCCGGCGGCCCGCCGGGAGGCCGCCCCGGAGGTCCGCCCGGAGGTCCGCCTCCGGGTCGGCCGATGACCGGGCCGTTCCCGGGGCCCGCCGGCCAGGCTCCCTCGGCGACGCCGGCCGGGGGATCGTCGTCGAACCGGACGCGCACGGTCGTGCTCGTCGTCGCGGCCGTCGTCGTCCTGATCCTGCTCGTGGTGGCCCTGGTGCTCACCGGCGCGCTCTGAGCAGCCGGGGGTAGGGATGACCCCACCCCGATCGGAGGGCGCGCACCCGTCGTCGTGGGGACGCCTCCACCGCGCCCGGAGGGGGCGAGCGGCCAGGCTCGGAGTCGTCAGCGAGACGCCTCCACCAGCCTCCGGGAGCACACCATGAGCACCACCACCGACCAGCTCAGCCGCCGTGACCGCGCCGTCCTCGCCGCCGTCGCCGCCGGGCGCGGCACCGTCGTCGCCGGGCGCCTGCTCGTCGACGGCCTGCCCTGCGCCGACCAGTTCGTCGCGGCGCGTCTTCGGGCCGCGGGTCTGCTCGCCACCCAGGTCTCCGGCCCGGCCCGCCTGACCGACACCGGCATCGACGCCCTGGCCGCCTGAGCGCCACGGCCACCGCCACCGCCACCGCCACGATCCGGACGAGAGGAGTCGCCGTGACCGAGCCGGTGCCCGCGCCCCTGCGGTCCGCGCTGACCGCGGGGGCGCGCTGCCTCGTCCTCTCCCCCCATCTCGACGACGCCGTCCTCTCCTGCGGCGCCCTGCTCCGCGAGCTCGCCCCGCGCTGCGAGATCACCGTCCTCACGCTGTTCACCGAGGCGACCGACGGCCCGCACGGCCGCGCCGCCCGCTCGTTCCTGCGCCAGTGCGCCCACCCGGACGCCGCCACCCTCTTCCGCGCCCGCCGCGACGAGGACCGGGCCGTCGTCGAGACCCTCGGCGCCCGGCCCGAGCACCTCGGGGTCACCGATGCGCTCTTCCGACAGCGCGAGGTCCCCACGGCGCTCGCCCCGGTGGCCCGGCTCGTCCCCGAGCTCGCCCACCGCTACCCGACCTTCCGGTTCGACATCGCACGCGGCCGGGTCTCCCGCGGCGACCGGCGCCTGCGCGCGGACCTGGCGATGCAGATCGCCGCCCGCGCCGGGGAGGCCGACCTCCTGCTCTGCCCACTCGGCGTCGGCCGCCACGTCGACCACCTCCTGACGCGCGACCTCGGCCTCGTCTGGCCCCGCGAGGTCGTGTGGTTCTCCGACCTCCCCTACGCCCTCGAGCACGCTCCGGACCCGGCGTTCGTCCGCCGCGGCGCCCTGCGCCCCTGGTCGTTCGACGGCGGCCTCGAGGCCAAGGAGTCGCTCGTCCGCGGCTACACGACCCAGGTCGACGCCCTGTTCCCCTCCGGCGTCCTCCCCCGCCTGGCCGAGACGTACTGGGCGCGCTGACCTGCTCCCGTCGTCAGCCGCGCAGCTGGCGCACCAACCCCATCGAGTCCTGGTGCGCCCAGGTCTCGGTGACGAGGCCGGCGTCCAGGCGGTAGATGCGAATCGCGCCGAACTCCACGCTCCGTCCCGTCGGGTCCATGCCCTGGAAGGGGCCCCGGTGCGTTCCGCGGAAGCGCAGGCGGACGACCACCCGGTCGCCCTCCGCGACGACGTCCTCGACGGTGATCCGGAGGTCCGGGAACGCGCTCGTCAGCACCCGGTGCAGCTCCTCGGCCTCCGCGCGCGTCTCCTCGGCCCAGAACTCCGGCAGCCGCTCGGGACATCCGGCGTTCCAGACCTCCTCGAGCATCGTGCGGACGCGCTCCTTGTTGCTCTCGAGCGTCGCGGGCTGGGGCATGGCGGCCACCTCCGTCGTCAGGACACGTGTCCTGATCGTAGGACGCATGTCCTGAAATCGGTAGGGTGGTCGCCGTGGCGATCCCGCGGGAGTACGAGGTGGTGGCGTCGAGCGCGGCCGAGCTGAAGCGCAAGCAGATCGTCGAGGCGGCCCGGATCGTCCTTGCGCGTGACGGAGTCGCGGGCTGCACGGCGCGCGCGGTCGCGGACGCGAGCCCGCTGACCAAGAGCGCGATCCACTACTACTTCCGCGACATCGACGAGATCGTCGACGCCGCGGTGGCCGCTCACCTCGACGCGATGCTCGACGGGCTGCGCGCGGTGGCCGCCCGCCACGACGACCCGGAGGAACGTCTGCGCGCCGTGGTCCGGGCCTACCTCGACACCTTCGTCGACCGCCCGTACGCCGCGTTCCTCTGGTTCGAGCACTGGATCGCGGCCGGCCGCCGCGGGGAGCGGGCCGCGGTGGAGAAGATGCTGGTGGCGGTCGAGTCCCTCTTCGAGGAACTGCTCGGAGCCCGCTCCCCCTCGCCGGCAGCCGAGGACGCGCGGACGCTGGTGTCCTGGTTGCTCGGGACGGTCGTGCAGCAGCACGTCCGCCCGCTGGACGAGGCCGAGCTGGAGAGCGAGATCGACCGCGCGCTCCGCCGCCTCCGCTGAGCAGCCGAGCAGGAACCCCTCCTG
>NZ_JBVPVA010000465.1:0-2822 GCF_055612215.1 Actinomycetospora sp.
ACTCGTTCGCGGCCGGACGCGGCGCGATGCTCTTCGACGAGCCGTTCTACCTCCACCCGCCGCTGGCGTTCCTGGTGTTCTCGCTCGGCGTCGTCCACCCCAGCGACCACATGACCGTCGGCGCGGTGCTGGCCCTGCGCCCGCTCCTGCTGGTCTTCGCGTTCCTCAACACGCTCCTCGTCGTCGCCGTCACCCGCCGGGTGGTCGGCCGGTGGGCCGCGCTGCTCGCCGGCCTCGTCTACGCCCTCGACGCGTTCGTCGTGCGCTTCGACAGCCGCGTGATGCTCGAGGCTCCGATGATGCTCTGCGTCCTCGCGGGCGTGCTGTGCCTGCTCGTGGCCGTGGAGCGCGGGACCCCGCGGGCGCGGCGCGGGTACCTGGTGGCCGGCGGGCTGCTCTTCGGGCTCGCCGTGACCACGAAGAGCACCTCCGGGCTGATCACCGCCGTCCCACTCATGATCATGATCGTCACCGCCTGGGGGCTGCGGCGTCGCGAGGCGGCGGGCGTGCTCGCGCTCCAGCTCGGCGTCTACGGCGTCTACGTGCTGACGGTCCTGCTGCGCGGTGACATCGGGTACTGGTTCGACCAGACCCTCGCCGGGACGTTCCGCGCGCTCGGCCTGATCAAGGAGACCGGGTTCAGCTCGCACGACGCCCCGAGCTTCACGAGCCGCATCCTGGCCAACCTGTCGGTCTTCGCCTCCTCGTACGCCCTGATCGGGGTGGCCACCGGAGCCGCGGTCTACCTGCTCGCCATCGGGTGGCGCACGCTGCACGGCCCGCGTCCCGGCCGCGGCGGTGCGCACGCCACGCCGCCGGGCGGGGCCCACGGCCGCCGGGCCGGCAGCCCGCTGGTCTCCGCCGACCCGGCCGAGGCGACCCTGTCGCTGCTCACCTGCTGGCTCGCGGGGGTGCTCGCCGCGATCCTCTACACCGGCGCGCTCGGCGAGGTCGAGGAGCAGACGTTCTACCTGCTCGCGGTGCCCTCCACCGTCGTCGTGGGCCTGCTGGTCACCCAGGCCGGCCGGTGGGCGCTCCCGTGGCGGCTGGTCGCGGGCGCCGCCGTCGTCGCGCTGCTCGCCGGGTCGCTCGGTGCCTGGTGGCAGGTGCACTCGACGCGCGACGACACCTACGCGCAGGTCATCCCGCAGGTGTACGCCCGCATCGACCACGCCGCCCAGATCTGCCTGGGCGAGCAGACCGCGCAGTTCGTCATGCCCGGCTTCGGCGTGCACGAGCTGACCTCGCTCGACGCGGCCCGACGCAACGCGTGCCGCTACGCGATCGTCTCCACGCAGCTCTCGGCCCTGGGCCTCGCGAACTCCTCGACGGAGCTCGACGCCGAACTGGCCCGGGACTACCCCGTCGTGCTCGCCGCGCACGGGCGCACGACCGGTGACCTGCTCGTCTACGACCTCGACGCGCCCCGGCGGGGGGCGGCGCCGGTCGCGCCGGCCGACCGCTCGCTGCCGCTGACCGGACCCGCGTGACCCCCGACGCCCCCGGGACACCCGCGAGAACAGGAGGGTCACCGTGACCTCGACACCGACGCCGAGCGCGACGTCCGGCCCGTCCCGGGGCGCGCCCGTGAAGCCCGCGGGCGGGCTCATCGCGAGCCTCGTGGGGATCCGCGGGATCCTCGCGCTGGTCGTCGTCGCCGTGCACCTCGCGCCGTTCGCGAGCGCGATGATGCCGCCGACGAGGCCGGTCTGGACCGCGGTCTGGCACCACGGCTACGTCGCGCTCGACCTCTTCTTCGTGCTGTCCGGATTCGTGATCAGTTCCGGCTACCGCCGCGTCTTCGCCCGGTGGCCGGGGTGGGGCGCGTTCGGGAGGTTCCTCTGGGCGCGGCTCTCGCGCTTCTACCCGATCCACCTCGCCGTGCTCGCCGTCATGGTCGCGGCGGTGCTCGGCTCCCGGGCCGTGGGCCACGAGATCCCGCACGGCGGCAACCTGGGGTGGGACCTCGTCCGCCAGATCACCCTGACCTCCGGGTGGGGCGGGGCGCACGCGCTCACCTGGAACGGGCCGGTCTGGTCGCTGTCCGCGGAGTGGGCCTGCTACCTGGTCCTGCCGGTGCTGCTGCCGCTGGTGCTCCGGCTGCGCAGCGCCTGGGCGTGCGTCGTGGGGTACCTCGCGGCCTGCGCGATCCCGCTCGTGTCGTACTCGTTCCTGGGTTTCGACGACGCCTCGATCACCTACGAGACCCCGCTGCCCCGGGCGTTCGGGGCCTTCCTCGCGGGGTGCGCGCTCTGCCAGCTCACCCACGTCGGGTCCCGCATCCCGGCCTGGCTCGGTCGGGTGACCGGCCCGCTCGTCGTGCTCACCCTCGCGACGATCGTCGTGCTCGCGCTGCTCGGCCGGCCGAGCATGCTCTCGCTGCCGGTCGCCGGTCTCGTCGTGCTCGCGCTCGCCCAGGAGCGCGGGGCGGTCGACGCGTTCCTCGCCCACCGCTGGACCGTGATCGGCGGCGAGTACAGCGTCGCGCTCTTCCTCGTGCACGTGCCCTGGATCCTCGCCGGGTCGCTCGTCATCGGTCCGCGCACCTTCCCGGGCGCGTGGGGGATCGTCGGGACGCTCCTGCTGCTGCTCGGTGCGTTCGTGCTCGCCTGGCTCGCCTACCACCTGGTCGAGAGCCCGGCGCAGCGCTGGATGCGGCGGATCGTGCGCCGCCCCGCGAAGGCCCCGGCCGGATCGCTCGACGAGCGGACCGACCGTGCCGTCGCGAGCGGCTCGACCCGCGGATGACGGTCGCCCTGATCGTTATCGGACTGCGCAGAGCGTGCCTATCGACGTCACCCTCGACGCGCTTTTAGGCTGAA
>NZ_JBVPVA010000926.1:0-1883 GCF_055612215.1 Actinomycetospora sp.
CCCGTCGTGGGACGTCAGCGCCACCGCGAGCACGCCGCGGATGCCGTGGCGGGCGGCGACCTCGGCGACGTGGGGCCAGTGCGCGACGGCTGCCAGGTCGGGCACGTGGCAGAGCCCGCCCGAGGTCGCCACCTCGACGCCGGGACCCTCCCGGTGGGCGGCCTGCACGGCGTCGAGCTCGTCGGCGACCGGGTCGCCCGTGGGCTGCGGGTCGTAGCCGCGGGACACGAGCGCGACGCCGACGTGGTCGACGCCCGGGACCGTCGTGCCCGCGCGCACGACGGCGCGCACCGTCCGGTCGAGGACGTCCGCGTCGGCGCTCAGCGCTCCGGTCAGAGCGACGGCCCCGAGACCCAGGGCCTCGCCGACCTCCGCCACGTCCTCACCCGCCATCGGCCGCCCCCGGCGTGCTCACGATCTGTCTGGGACGTCCGTCTCGCTGATGAAACGGGACCGACACACCGTAGTGCACCCTCCGGTGTGACCCGGGACGAACCACCCCGGGCGGGGGCGCCGCTACCGGTCCTGCTCCTTCTCCAGCTCCTGCTCCCGGCGGGCCTCGGCGCCCGTCTCCCCGGCGTAGCCCTCGTCGAGGCCCGCGGCGCGCCCGACGAAGACGTCGGTGTCGCCCGTGCCGGTCACCGACCCGGAGTCCCCGGGGTGGTCCTCGTGCCCCCCGCCGCCCGCCCGGCTGCTCGCCACCGCGGGGTCCTGGCCCACGTCGGACTCCGAGGGCTGCCGGGCGACCGGGTCCTCGAGCGGGCCGTCCTCACCGCGGATCCTGCGGGAGAGACGGGAAAAGGTGTCGGAGAGCGCCACGGTGGCAGCTCCTCTCGTCGGAGACCACCGGATATCCCCGCGTCGGCCCGGGCGAACCCCACGGGGCGGTTCCCTCCGGACGGGCCCCGGGTAGCAGCGGGCCGTGAGCCCCGGAACCGTGGATTTCGTCGTCGTCGCCAACCGCCTGCCCGTGGACCTCGTGACCGGGGACGACGGCGAGGAGCGCTGGCAGGCCGCGCCCGGGGGCCTCGTCACCGCCCTCGCCCCCGCCCTGCGCGGGCGGCGCGCGGCCTGGGTGGGCTGGCCCGGCGTGCCCGACGCCGCCCCGGAGCCGTTCGCCGACGCGGCGGTGGGGGAGGACGTGACCCTGCACCCGGTACCGCTGTCGGCCGACGAGGTCGCCGCGCACTACGAGGGCGCCGCGAACGCGACCCTCTGGCCGCTGTACCACGACCTGATCGCCGCGCCGACCTACGACCGCGGCTGGTGGGAGGTCCACCGGCACGTCAACGAGCGCTTCGCCGAGGCGACGGCGGCGATCGCGGCGCAGGGCGCGACGGTGTGGGTGCAGGACTACCAGCTCCAGCTCGTCCCGCGGATGCTGCGCGAGCGGCGCCCCGATCTGCGGATCGGCTTCTTCCTGCACATCCCCTTCCCGCCGGTCGAGCTGTTCCTGCAGCTGCCGTGGCGCACCGAGGTCGTCGAGGGACTGCTCGGCGCCGACGTCGTCGGGTTCCACACCCCTGGCGGGGCCCGCAACTTCCGCTGGCTCGCGTACCGGCTCTGCGGCGCCGAGCAGACCCTCGACGACCTCGGTCCGCCACGGCAGCTGCAGGAACAGCTCGACCGGCGGGAACGGGATGTGCAGGAAGAAGCCGATCCGCAGGTCGGGTCGCCGCTCGCGCAGCAGCCGCGGGACGAGCTGGAGCTGGTAGTCCTGCACCCACACCGTCGCGCCCTTCGCCGCGATCTCCGCGGTCGCCTCGGCGACGCGCTCGTTGAGGTGCCGGTGGACCTCCCCCCAGCCGCGGTCGTAGGTCGGCGGGGCGATCAGGTCGTGGTACAGCGGCCAGAGGGTCGCGTTCGCGGCGCCCTCGTAGTGC
>NZ_JBVPVA010000917.1:0-7103 GCF_055612215.1 Actinomycetospora sp.
AGGGGCTCCGGGGAGCGCACGACGACGACCCCGCCCGGTCCGGCCAGCGTCGCCGCGTCGTCCCACTCCGCCGCGTCGCGCGGCGGGGCGAGGAAGGGCCCGACGTCGGGGTGGTAGCGCACGGCCCGCCCGTGGCGCACCGCGAGGTGGGCCTGGGGGCCGTCGAGCGCGGCGCGCAGCGGCTCGTCGAGGGCGTCCTTCAGCCCGAGCAGTCCCGTGCTGCCGTTCCCGGGAGTCGCCTCCACCGTCGTCCCTCCCCGCCGCGGGCGCGCGGCCTCGGTCCGTGCCGACGTCGTGTCCCCGGGGCGTGCGCCCCGGGCCCGGAGGGACTACTGCCCGGGCGGGGACCCCACGCCGTCGAGCCAGAGCCGGGCGGTCAGCGGGACGGCGAGGGCGCACACCGGCGCTCGCACCGTCTCGTGCACCGGACCGGGGATCACCGCTCCACCGTAACCACGTCGGACGGGTCGCGTGGGGGTGAAGGCGCGCACAGCCGGCCGGCCCGCGGCTTGCCGTCGACCGGGAGGCCGGGGTAGGCACAGGTGCGGACGCCGGCGGAGGGAGGCCCGGGTGCGCGCAGCGTTCGTCGGCACCCACCGCCGGCACGTCGACCTGGTGCGCACGGCGAGTGCGGCGTGTCCGGGACACCTCGTCCCGACCGTCCCGCTCCCGGAGGCCCCGCCGTGTCCCCGTCCGTCCCGCTGTCCGTCCTCGACCTCGCGCCCGTCCCGCCCGGCGGCACCGCCGCCGACGCCCTACGCAACACCCTCGAGCTCGCGCGCGCCGTGGAGGCCGCCGGGTACCGCCGCTACTGGGTGGCCGAGCACCACCTGAACCCGGGCGTCGCGTCGTCGTCGACCCCCGTGCTCGCCGGGCTCGTCGCGAGCGCCACCCGCACGATCCGGGTGGGGTCCGGCGCCGTGCAGATGCCGATGACGCCGCCGCTGCAGATCGCCGAGCAGTTCGGGACGGTCGCGGCCGTGCACCCGGGCCGGGTCGACCTCGGCCTCGGCCGCTTCGACATCCACAGGATCCTCGCCATGGTCCGAGCGCGGGCGGCGCCGGCGGCCGACGCCCCGCCCCCGCCGCCGTCGCGGTACGTCGACGGCCTGCTGATCCCCTCGCCGGGACGCGTCCCGGGCGCGGACTTCTCGTGGATCCTCACGCTCGCCGAGCGCATGGGCGTCGAGGGGGAGGCGCCGGACCACGGAGCCCAGGTCCGCGAGATCCTCGCGTACCTGCAGGGCACCGCGACGGGGCCCGATGGCACCGTGATCCACGCGCCGCCTGCCGAGGGCGCCGACCTCGACGTGTGGCTGCTCGGCTCCAGCCCCGGGGTCAGCGCGCGGACTGCCGGCGCGCTCGGCCTGCCGTTCGCCGTCAACTACCACACGATCCCGACGACGGTGCTGGACACGGTGGCGGCCTACCGCGCGGCCTTCGTCCCGTCCGCGGCGCTCGATCGTCCGTACGTGATGGTCTCGGCGGACGTCGTGGTCGCCCTCGGGGACGCCGAGGCGCGGGAGCTCGCCGCGCCCTACGCCCAGTGGGTGCTCGACATCCGCACCGGTCGTGGTGCCCGGCCCTACGTGACCCCGGAGCAGGCGCGGGCGAGGGAATGGACCGATGCCGAGCGGATCGGGGTCGCGGACCGGGTCGACACCCAGTTCGTCGGCTCCCCCGAAGCCGTGCGCGACGGGCTGGAGGTCCTGGTGAAGGCCACCGGCGCCGACGAGCTGCTCGTCACCACCATCACGACCGACCACGCCGACCGCGTCCGCAGCCACGAGCTGCTCGCGGCGGTCTGGTCGGGCTGAGTGGCCCGCCATGATCCACTTCCGTGTGGGGGAAGTGGGCGAGGACCGAACGGTCCGCCACACCCGTGGTGATCATGCGTCCGAGGCGGACCCGGACACGGGAACGGCGCCGCCCCTCGGGGAGGGACGGCGCCGTAGTGCGTGGTGCGTCAGGCGTTCTGCTCGGCGCGCTTCGGGAGCACCCAGCCCGGCCGCACGAAGTGGCACGTGTAGCCGTAGGGGATCCGCTGCAGGTAGTCCTGGTGCTCGGGCTCGGCCTCCCAGAAGTCGCCGGCCGGCTCCACCTCGGTGACGACCTTCCCCGGCCAGATGCCGGAGGCGTCGACGTCGGCGATCGTGTCCTCGGCGACGCGGCGCTGCTCGTCGGAGGTGTAGTAGATCGCGGACCGGTAGCTGCGGCCCACGTCGTTGCCCTGACGGTTCTTCGTCGACGGGTCGTGGATCTGGAAGAAGAACTCCAGGATCTCGCGGTAGGAGATCTTCTCCGGGTCGAACACGACCTCGACGGCCTCGGCGTGGTCGCCGTGGTTGCGGTAGGTCGCGTTGGGCACGTCGCCGCCGGAGTAGCCGACGCGCGTCGAGATCACCCCGGGGCGCTTGCGCAGGAGCTCCTGGGCGCCCCAGAAGCAGCCGCCCGCGAGGATGGCGGTCTCAGTGGCCATCGTGTGGTCCTCCCTGATGTCGGTAGCCCGTACAACACACGGGGGTGGCGAGACGTTCCATGAGGTGGCCGGAGGCCCCGTGAGCAGTTGTCCGCCCTATGACACGGGAAAGTGCTCACGAGCGCGAAGCGCACCTCCTAGAAGTAGCCGTTCGTCGGCAGCGGGTCGCCGCTGATGTGGAGCCGCCCGAGTGCGGTCGCCTTGTACGACGCCGGGTTGTGCAGGGTGATCGTGCGGATGTTGCGCCAGTGCCGGTCGAGGTTGCGGGCCCGGCCGGACGCCGAGGCGCCCCCGACGTCGAACAGCGCGGTCGCCGCGTCGGTCGCCACGCGGTCCAGGTGCACCTTCACCGCGCAGATCGCGATCGACGCCGCGCGGCCGACCTCCTCGGTGGGCTCCCCGGCCCGGACCGCCGCCTCGGCGGCCTCGACGGCGTCGGCCGCGGTCGACACCGCCGACTCCGCGATCCACGCCGTCGCGGCCAGCCGCCCGACGGTCTCCTGCAGGATCGGGTCGTCGACCGGGCGCGGGGCCGGGGCGTGGTCAAAGGTGCGGGAGCGGCTGCGGACGAGCTCGGCGGCGTCGGCGACCACGCTGCGCAGGATCCCGGCGATCACCGCGTGCAGGTAGAGCTGCAGGAACGGCACGTCGCCGGCCGGTCGCGGGGTGAGCCGGTCCCGGACCCCGAGGACCTCGTCGGGGGCGACCACGACATCGCGGAACGACGTCGTCCCGGTGCCGGTGCGGCGCTGGCCCATCCCGTCCCAGTCGTCGACGACCGAGACGCCCTCCCGGTCGGCGGGCACCAGCACCGTCGCGAGCCGGTCGCCCTCGACGCGGGCCACCACCGCGATCCAGTCCGAGTACATCGTCCCGGTGCTGTAGTACTTCGTGCCGTTCAGCACGAGCCGGCCGTCCACCTCGTCGAGCCGGGTCGTGAACTCGTGCGACCCCGCCGACACCGACCCGGTCTCGCTGATCGCGTTGCCGAAGACCTTCCCGGCGCGGACCTCGTCGAGCCAGCGGCGGCGCACGTCGGGATCGGGCAGCCGCAGGAAGCCGAGCACCTGGCTGTAGTGCGTGCGCAGCACGTGCGCGACGATCGGGTCGGCCTCGGCCAGGTCCGTGACGAACGCGAGCACGTCCCGGATCGACGCGCCCTGCCCGCCCTCGGACACCGGCAGCGAGAGCGCCCCCAGCCCGGCTCGCGCCACCACGGCCACCTGGGCGAACGGGCTCTCGTCCCGGAGCTCGCGCTCGGCCGCGCCCGCCCCGATCTCGGCGAGCAGGGTGGCGACCACCGGCGAGCCGAGGACGGCGGGGGACGTCGGGCTCGTCGTCGCGGTCACGCGCGGGGCTCCTCGGTGGTGCGTGCGGTTGGGGTCATCACGCCGGCGCACCGACGGGGGCGCGTCGGGCGACCTCGGCGCGGACCAGCGGCAGCAGGTCGCGTCCGTAGGCGATCGCGTCGTCGATCGGGTCGTACCCGCGGACGAGCAGGGTCGTGACGCCGAGGTCGACGTAGTCGAGCAGCGCGGCCGCCACCGTCTCCGGGGTCCCGACGAGGGCCGTGGAGTTCCCGGCCGCGCCGGTGGCGGCGGCCGTCGCGGTCCACAGCGCGCGGTCGTGGCGCTCCCCGCGCTCGGCGGCGGCGAGCAGGCGCTGGGACCCGACGTTGGCCGGGGCGCGGTCGTGCATCCGCGTCCCGGTGAAGCTGCCGGCGCCGCCGTCGAAGCCCGCGATGCGGTCGCGGATGTCGTACGCGCGGGCCCAGGCGGCCTCCTCGGTGGCGCCGAGGATCGGCCGGAACGAGACGCTGATCCGGGGCATGGTGGTGCGTCCGGCAGCGCGCGCGGCCGCGTGGACCGCGGCGATCTGCTCGGCGGTCTCGGCCAGCGGCTCGCCCCACAGGGCGAACACGTCGGCGTGCTTCCCCCCGACGCGGTGGGCCGCCGCCGACGACCCCCCGAAGTAGATCGGGATGTGCGGCTGCTGGAGGGGGTGCAGGTCGGGGGAGACGTCCTCGACGCGGTAGTGCTCGCCGTGGTGGTCGAACGGCGCCGTGGCCGTCCAGGTGCGGGTGACGACCTCGAGGTACTCGTCGGTGCGCCGGTAGCGCGCCTCCTTGTCGAGGTGGTCCCCGTCGCGCCGCTGGTCGGCGTCGTTGCCGCCGGAGATCACGTGCATCGCGACGCGGCCGCCGGAGAAGTGGTCGAGCGTGGCGAACGACCGCGCGGCCACCGTCGGGGCGACGAACCCCGGCCGGTGCGCGACGAGGAAGCCGAGCCGCTCGGAGTGCGCGGCGCCGTAGGCCGCGACCTGCAGGCCGTCCGGCGTCGACGCCGAGTGCCCGACGAGCACCCGGTCGAAGCCGCCCTGCTCGTGGGCGTCGACGAAGCGGCGGACCACCGCGGGGTCGAGCGGCGGCTCGGACGCCGGGTGGATCTCGGAGACGACCCGGGTGCCGATCATGCCGATGAACTCGACCGGGGTCTGCCCGGAGGTCATGGGGTCTCCTGGTCGGGACGGGGGTACCGCGACGCTAGGGGCCGGGCCCGACACTCTCAACCGGCGGCCGCCGCGATCGTCGTCTCAGCGCCGGCCTGCGCCCGTGCGGCCCTCCTTGCGCCGCCGTACGGAGTGCGGTCGAATCATGCGCATGTGCGCCGGTGGACTCGATGCCTTCTGGCCGAGCCGCCGCGTGCAGGAGTTCGACCAGTGGTGTCGCCCGGCCGCGTGAGCCCGCGCGCCCACCCCGTCGTCGCCCGCTGACGGGCGTTCCCGCGAGTCTGCGCGGCCGGTCCGTGCTGCGACCCGAACTCCTCGACGTCCCGGAAGGACGCATCCCATGTCGGTCACCGACGACTACCTGAAGAACAACGAGAGCTACGCCGCGGGCTTCTCCGGGCCCCTGCCGCTGCCGCCCGCCCGCAAGACGGCCGTCGTCGCCTGCATGGACGCCCGCATCAACGTCTACGGCGTCCTGGGCCTGAACGAGGGCGACAGCCACGTCATCCGCAACGCCGGGGGCATCGTCGCCGACGACACGATCCGCTCGCTCGCGATCAGCCAGCACCTCCTCGGCACCGAGGAGATCGTGCTGATCCACCACACCGACTGCGGCATGCTGACCTTCACCGACGAACAGTTCGCCGACATCCTCGAGAAGGAGGCCGGCCAGCGACCCCCGTGGAGCGCCAACGCGTTCCCCGACCTCGAGGGCGACGTCCGCGACTCGATCAAGCGCATCACCGACAGCCCGTTCGTCAAGAACAAGTCGTCCGTGCGCGGCTTCGTCTTCGACGTGGCGACCGGGAAGCTGGACGAGGTGTCGTAGGCGTCAGCGCACCAGCGCGGCGGCCACCTCCCGGGCCGACGCCAGACCCGCCGTCGTGCCCTCGAACCCACGTCGGGCGACGGCGCCCTCGAGCAGCAGGAACAGATGGTCGGCGAGGGCGTCGTCCCCGACGAGGCGCGCGATCTCGGCGCGCACCGCCTCCTTGTGCGCCCGGATCACCGCCCGGCCGGGGTGGTCGTCGGGCAGCTCGGCGGCGGCGCGCTGGAAGGCGCACCCCCGCTGGGTGTCGAACCACGGGTGCGCGAGGTAGGCGTCGAACAGCGTGAGCACCGACGGGTCCTCTGCGAGCCGTTCCTGCAGGTGGGACCACCACAGGTCGTGCCGGCGCTGCAGGTAGGCGACCACGAGCGCGGCCTTGGAGCCGAAGCAGTCGTAGAGCGTCTTCTTCGTGACCCCGGCCGCGTCGGCGATGCCCGCGACCCCCACCGCGGTGATCCCCTCGGCGTAGAACAGCTCCGACGCGCGCTCGAGCAGCACGCGTCCGGCAGGTGTCGTCATGCCCACCACGGTATACCGACCGGTGGGTTGACACCAGCGGTCGACGGCGTGTTGGCTCGGACGGGTAGACCGACCGGGTTACTTGGAGGGGACGATGGACCTGCACGGCATCCGGGCGCTGACGTTCGACGTCGTCGGCACCCTGATCGACTTCGAGACGGGGATCCTGCGCGGGGTCCGGTCGGTGGCCGGGCCGGAGGGTCCCGACGACGAGGCGGTGCTGGCTGCGTTCGGCGCCGCCGAGGCCGTCCAGCAGGAGCTCACCCCGGAGATGCCCTTCACCGCGATGCTCGACCCGATCTCGGCCCGGCTCGCGGTCGACCTCGGGATCCCTGGTCTCGACGGGGGCGAGGGTCCGTCGCCGCTGCGGCGCTCGATCGGGTCGTGGCCGGCGTTCCCGGACTCGGTCGAGGCGCTGCGTGAGCTGGGCGAGCGCTTCGTGCTGGTCGCGGTCACGAACGCGGACCGGGAGGCGCTGGACGCGATGGCGGAGACGCTCGGCAAGCCGTTCGCCGCCGGCGTCACGGTCGACGAGGTCGGGGTCAACAAGCCCGACCCGCGGATGTTCGAGGCGGGCCTGTCGACGCTCGAGGCCTTCGGGATCCGCCGCGACGAGGTCCTGCACGTGGCCCAGAGCCAGTACCACGACATCGGAGCCGCCCACCGGCTCGGCCTCGCGACCTGCTGGGTGGAGCGGCGGCGGGGGCGCGCGGGCTCGGGCGCCACCCCGGCGGCGTCGGAGATCACGACGCCGGACCTGCACGTCGG
>NZ_JBVPVA010001027.1:0-3081 GCF_055612215.1 Actinomycetospora sp.
CCGAACGACTCCGCGGTGAACTCCGTCAGGTGCTCGACGTGGCTCGCGCGCCCGGCGCCGAAGAGGGGTTGCAGCACCGGGTCGGCCAGGACGCTGTCGTAGAAGATCTGCTCGAGGCGGTGCAGACCCGCCTCCCCGCCGCGTGCTCGAACAACGAGACCACGGTGCAACTCCCCTGCGCGACGGCGGGCCGCTCCGACGAGACGGTCCGGTTCGGGTCGTGAGCGTGGCACGCGGGTGCGACCACTCGCAAGACGCTACGGTTCGTCCCGTGGGCGATCCGAGGCGGCGGTCGGCGTCGGCCCAGGCCGCCGTCCTGCGCAGCTGCGCGGAGATCATGCGGGACCGGGGCCCGGCGGCCGTGAGCATCGAGGGCGTCGCGCGGGCGGCGGGCGTCGGCAAGCAGACGATCTACCGGTGGTGGCCGTCCCGGGGAGCACTCCTCGTCGACGCGATGGTCGCCGGGCGCGGCGAGGTCGAGATCGACGTCGTCGACACCGGTGACCTCGCGGCCGACCTCCGGGCGATGCTCGTCGCGGTGATCCGGGTGATCACGGGCGAGCACGGCCCGCTCCTGGCCTCCCTGCTCGGCGAGATGCAGCAGGACGTGGGACTGCGTGCGGCGTTCGACGAGGCGATCTTCGAACCGGTCCGCGGCTCCTACCGGGCCCGCCTGCGAACCGCGCGCGCCTCGTCGGGCACCGCCGGGTGGCCCGACGACGACACCATCCTGGACCTCGCGTTCGGGCCCCTCTGGTTCCGGCTGCTCACCCGGCCCGGCCACCTCGACGAGGGATTCGCCTACGACGTCGCCGGTCTCGTCGCGCGCGCCCTCGGCCTGGAGGACGCGGCCCGTGGGTGACGACGAGGGCTACCTGCTGAGCAACCGGGCGCGCGAGGCCGGGACCCGCCTCGACGCGCTCGCCGAGCTGTTCGACGCCTCGACGTTCCGCCACCTCGACGCCGTCGGGGTCGGACCCGGATGGCGGTGCTGGGAGGTCGGCGCCGGCGGGCGCAGCGTCCCGGAGTGGCTCGCCGCCCGCGTCGGGGCCGGGGGGCACGTGCTGGCCACCGACATCGACACCAGCCGGCTCGACGCGCCCGGCCCGGCGCAGCTGACGGTCCGTCGGCACGACGTCGGGGTCGAGGACCCGCCCGAGGTCGGTCTCGACCTCGTCCACGCCCGGCTCGTCCTCACCCACGTCCCGCGGCGGGAGGAGGCCCTGGCCGCGATGGTCGCGGCCCTGCGCCCCGGCGGGCACCTCCTCCTCGAGGAGGCCGACCCCGGACTGCAGCCCCTGCTCTGCCCCGACGAGTACGGCCCCGAACAGCAGCTTGCGAACCGGCTCCGCCACGGCTTCCGCACGCTGATGGCCGGACGCGACGCCGACCTGGCCTACGGACGCACCCTGCCGCGGCGCCTGCGCGACCTCGGCCTGCGGGACGTCGGGGCCGACGCGTACTTCCCGATCACCTCGCCGGCCGCCACGACCCTCGAGGTCGCCACCGTGGCGCAGATCCGCGACCGTCTGGTCGCCGGCGGAATCGCCACCGACGACGAGATCGATCGCCACCTCGACCACGTCGCGGCCGGGCTGGTCCCCGATCTGGCGACGTCGCCGATGGTCAGCGCCTGGGGCCGCAGGTCCTGAGCCCGTGCGCCCTGCTCGGCGGGGACACGACTGGTTCGAGTCGAGACCGTCCACCAGCACGCCGATGCCGAAGGAAATCTGCTCGTTCTACCGAACCCCTGCATCCTCGGCGTAGAACCTCACGGCGAATCACGGTCGAGAAGCGGACCGCTTGCCCTGCTCGGAGAACAGCGTCGCGGGTGTAGCGCGGCGAGATTCGGCTCGTCGCCCCAGGTGCCGTAGGCCGGCACCGATGGGCTCTGGTGCCGTGCGCCGCGGGCTGCCCGACCGTCCCGTCCCTCGACACGCGGGCTGCGCCACGGCGGCCACCACGACCGGTCAGCGGCGGGCCTCCCAGGCGCGGTAGTTGCTGATCAGGTCCTTCTTGAGCTGGCCGCGCGGCTTCACGTCGATCCCCTGGTCCGCGGCCCAGCCGCGGATCGTCTCGCGCTCGGGGCCCGTCAGACCGTCCCGGCCGCGGCGCTCCCCGTCCTCCGACGACGGCTCCGGGGTGGGCTCGGGCGCCGGCTCCGCGGCCGGTTCCGGGCTGCCCGCGGCCGGGGTCGCGACGCCGTCCGGGCTCGGGAGCATCGTCGGGTCGCCCGCCTCGTAGGCCTCGACCACGCGGCCGGGGAGCCGCCCGCGCTCGGCGAGCGTGACACCGTGCTCGGCGGCCCACGCCCGGATCTCGGCGTTGGCGCTGCGGGAGCGCCCGGCGCCGGCCGCCGCGCCCGACGAGGCGGGCCGGGCCGCCGGCGTGCTGCGGGCGGGGCGGCGACCGCCGGTGCGCCGGGCCGCCGCGACGTAGGGAGCCAGGACCCCGCGCAGCGCCTCGGCGTGCTCGCCCGACAGGTCGATCTCGTAGTCGACGTGGTCGAGACCGAAGGAGACGCTCTCCGCGGCGACGCCGCCGTCGAGGTCGTCGACGAGCGTGACGACGGTTCGCTGTGCCATCGGGGTCGTGCTCCCATCCGTCGGCGGTGCGGCACGCACTTTTCGCGTGGCCGCTCCGCGGTCAATTCCCGCAGGGCGCTCCCCCTCGCGCGTGCTTCCTATCAGAACCGTCGACCCGGTGCGTCACGCGGTGACGGATGTCCCGCGTTCACCGGGAGTTCGGCGGATCGGGTCGAGAAATCGCGGTTGGGACCGGCGGAGGCCCGGGAACCACGGCCGGGACCACGGCCTTCCACGCTCGAGGGAGCTTTCTCCAATGCCGTTCCTGCCCACCCAAGCGTCGCCCGGTGGCGGCGGTTTCGACGCCCTTCAGGCGCTGCAGAACGCCTTCACCACGTTCCTGAGCTACGTGCCGAACGTGATCGGCGCCCTGCTGGTGCTGATCATCGGCTACATCATCGCGCGCCTGCTGCGCGCCGGGATCTCGCGGCTGCTGCGCGGCGTGCACCTCGACGACAAGCTCACCCACGGCCGCGGCGGGGAGTACGTCTCCCGG
>NZ_JBVPVA010001080.1:0-6955 GCF_055612215.1 Actinomycetospora sp.
GTGGGGCGCGAGGCAGAGCGCGCAGCAGCGCGCACACGGGTCGCCGAGGTGCTGGCGGGCCGGCCTGCGGTGGTCTGGGTCGAGGGCGAGGCCGGCAGCGGGAAGACGGCCCTCGTCGACGCGATCGTCGACGAGCTCCCACCCGGGATACGGGTGCGCCGGGCCGAGGCCGACGAGATGAGTCCGGACGAGCCCGGAGGACTCCTGGCGGCCCTCGGGGCGGGCAGCAGCGACGGAGGGCCGCTCGGGGCGGGGCTGGACCTCCTGTCGTCGTGGGCGGCGGACCAGGACGAGGGGCCGCTGGCGGTGGTCGTCGAGGACCTGCACTGGGCCGACGCGGACTCCCGCACCGCCCTGCTCACGGCCGCGCGACGCCTGCAGGCCGATCGCGTGCTGCTCGTCGTCACCAGCCGTCCCGGGGCCGTCGACGGCTGGGCCCGCCTGAATCTCGATCCGCGGCGGTGCCTGCGTCTCGACGTCGGCCCGTTGGGGGTCGAGGAGGTCCGCACCCTGGCCGCGAACCACGGCGTCACGCTGGGGCCGCGGGACGCCGCCCGCCTTCACGAGCACACCGGCGGGCACGCCCTGCACGTGCGCACCCTGCTCGTCGAGCTCGGCGGGGCCGGGCTCGTCGGCGGCGAGGGCGGGCTGCCCGCTCCGCGATCGCTGGCGTCCACCACCACGGCGACCGTGGCCGGGCTCCCGCCGGAGGCCCGGCGGCTCGTCCTGGCCCTGGCGGTGCTGTCGCGGCCCGCGCCCCTGGCGGTCGTCGGGCGCATCGCGGGGCTGGAGCGGCCCGCAGACGCGCTGGACGCGCTGCTCGCCACCGACCTCGTCCGTCGTCAGGACGACGGCGCGGGCGGCGACCTGATCGCCTTCACCCACCCGCTGCACCGCGTCGCCCTGGAGGACGACCTGCCCCCGTCGCGCCGGCAGGCGCTGCACCGGTCGGCCGCCGCGGTCCTCGGGGCGGGCGAGGGGTTGTGGCACCGCCTCGCGGCCGCGGACGCACCCGACGCGGCGCTCGCCGCCGATCTCGTGGCCGCGGCCGAGCGCGCCCGGGGCCGCGGCTCCCGCGTGGCGGCCGCGCGGGCCCTCGTCGGGGCGTCCCGGGTGGCGCCCGGCGGGGGCGAGGCCTACCTGCTCGACGCCGTGCGCCTCCTCGTCGCCGACGGGCGCCCGGGGCGGGCCGCGCAGCACCGCGCCGCGGTCGAGGCCTGCGCCGACGGCCCACACCGCGACCTCGTCCTCGGCCTGCTCGACGCCGAGAGCGGCGCCTCCGGGCTCGCGGTGGACGCGCTGCGGCGGGCGGCCACCGCGGACGGGCCGGACGACGTCGTCGCCGAGGCCCGGGTCCGGCTCGCGGTGCTGCTCGCGATGGGCGGCCGGGGCGACGAGGCGGTGGAGCTCGCCGACGGGGCCCTGGCTCTCGACCTGCCGGCGGAGGTGGAGCGGCAGGCATGGGTGGCCCTCGGTGTCGGGGAGCTGATGCGGGCGGGTGCGGTGGCGGGCCTCGCCCGGATCGCCCGGCGGCTGCCCCACGACGCCGCCGACGTCGCGCCCGCCGACACCGACCTGCTCGTCCTGCGCGGGATGCTGCACTTCTTCGCCGCCCGGTACGCGGTCGCCGTCCGCGACCTGCGGGCCGCGATCGGGCTCGCCCGGCGGGCGCCGGACATGGGCGCCTCGGTGGAGCAGCTGCCGCGGGCCCACCAGCAGCTCGCCCACGCCCTGTTCGTGGTGGGACAGTGGCAGGACGCCGAGGTCCACGCCCGGCTCGCGCTCGCGCTGGTCGACGAGGAGGGGCTCGCGCGGGTCCGCGCGCCGCTCTACGCGGTGTTGGCCCGCCTCGCCGGGTGCGTGCGCGGCGCGTGGGAGGACGCCGAGGCCCATCTCGCCACGGCCGCCGGGGCGGGCGGGCTCGGTGGGCCGGAGGCGGGGCTGTCGATCGCGATCGCGCGGGCGATGGTCGCGGACGCCCGGGAGGACCCCGCCGGGGTGCTCGCCGCGTTCCCCGACGTGGTGGCCGGCCGCCGGACGGTGCCCGTCTCGGCGGCGCTCGGGTGGTGGCCGATGCTCGTCGAGGCCGCCGTCGACCTCGGGGAGGTCGACCTCGCCGAGGACCTGCTGGCCCGGCTGCGCGACGCCGCCGCGGCCCGTGGGCAGGACCACGGCGCCCTGACCGTCGGGCTCGAGGGCCGGATCGCCCAGGCCCGCGGCGACGTGACCACCGCGCTCGAGCTCTACGAGCGGGCCTGTCAGGGGTTCGACGAGAACGTCCCGCTGCTCGACCGCGGCAAGCTGCAGGACCGCTACGGCGTCCTGCTGGTGGCGCACGGCCGTCGCCCGGCCGGCCTGCGCCGGCTCCGCGAGGCGCGCACCACCCTGGCTGGGGCGCTCCCCTACCTCGCGCGGGTCGAGCGGCACCTGGCGGCAGCCGGGACCGGGGACGGCCCCGCACCCGGCCCCGACCTGGGCCTGACCGACCGTGAGCGGGCCGTGGTCACGCTGGTCCGCCGAGGGATGACCAACCGGGAGGCCGCCGCCGAGCTCTACGTCAGCGACAAGGCCGTCGAGTACCACCTCGGCAACGTCTACGCCAAGCTGGGGATTCGCACCCGTCGGGAGCTGCGGGCCCTGGGGACGGTCTAGGGAGCGTCCCCAGGGACTCCGCCGCCCGCGCGGCGCACGCTCGTCGTCATGGAGCTCCGCGTCGAGGTGACCACCGACGGAGGCCGGCTGACCGGCACCGTCCGGCGGGCCACCTCGATGACGGCCCACCCCTTCTCCGGGCGGCTCGAGCTCCTCGCCCGCCTCGAACAGCTCTGCGAGCCCGAGGCGACCCGTCCCGACGACGAGGATCGAGCCGCGCCGTGAGCACCCTGTCCACCCCCACCCCCACCCTCGGCGACGTCCTCGTCGTCGACGACCGGACGGTCCTCGTCCTCGGGCAGGAGCTCGACGTCGCGCACGATCAGCCCGACGTCGCGAACGCCCTGCTCCACCGCGTCGGCAGCACGCTGGTGCTCGTCGACACCGGCGTCACCCTCGCCTTCCGCGACGCCCTGCGCCGCGCCGTCGACCTGGTCGGCGCGTGGGACCGGCTCGTCGTCCTGACCACCCACGGGCACCCCGACCACGTCGGCAACGACGACCTCGCCGACGAGCTGGCCGCCGAGCGCGGCGTGCCGGTCGAGCACCACGTCCCCGCCGGCGACATGGCACAGATGGCCGACCCCGACTCCTACTGGGTCGCCTCGTTCCGCCGCATCGCCGGCGTCGTCCCCCTCCCGGCGCCCCCGCAGCTCGCCGGGAACAAGGTGGTCTCGCTGTTCGCGCCCCTGCGACCCTTCGGCGCCACCACCCGCCCCTACGAGGACCGGCCGTTCGAGCGGCTCACCCTCGGCTCGGTGCGCACCACCGGCTGGTCGTTCGCCGACGGCGCCGTCGCCGTACTGCGCACCCAGGGCCACTGCACCGGCCACGTCATGGTCCTGCTCCGCGACGCGGGCCTGCTCCACCTCGGCGACGAGGACAACGGACCCTGCGGGGTCATGCACGACGCCGACCAGCTCAAGATCCAGACCGCGCTCGGCACGGCCGCGACCCTGCTCGCCGAGGGCACGGTCACCGTGCTCACCGACGGCCACACCCCGACGATCCGCCGCGGTGCCGAGGCGACCGCCTTCGTCGAGACCCTCCTCGACCAGGCCGCGGCCCTCTCCCAGGTCGCCCTCGATGCCGCCGGGGGGAGGCCCGAGGTCGACCTGCGCTCCTTCGCCGCGGGGTACGGCGAGGGGGTCGCCAGGCTCGGGGTCGGCGGCGCCAACCCGAACGCGATGTTCACCGGCATGATGGCCGTCAACGCCCTGAAGGAGCTCGGCCTGCGGCCCACCGGTCGCGGGGGTTGGCGCCGGCCGCCGGCGACGAACCCGGCCCCGGTGGCCGGCATGCCGCGCGGCCTCGCGCTCGTCCCCGCAGCGGTCGCGATGCTGCGCTGGAAGCTGCGCGGCGGCGACCGGTGACCACGCCGGCCCCGTCCCGACGATGGCTGGTGCTGGTCGCGATGACCGGCTCGCTGTCGATGATCATGTTGGACCAGACGGTCGTCGCGGTCGCCCTGCCCTCGATGACCCGGGAGCTGTCGCTCTCGCCGTCGGGGCAGCAGTGGACGGTGAACGCCTACGTCCTCGCGATCGCCGCGCTCGTCGCCCTCGGCGGCCGCGTCGCCGACCTCCTGGGCCGGGTCCGGGCCTTCCGCGCGGGCGTCACGCTCTTCTTCCTCGCCTCGGCCGCCTGCGCACTCGTGCCGTCCGGCCCGCTCGCCGAGACCGGCGTCATCGCCGCCCGGGCCCTGCAGGGGGCCGGCGCGGCCCTGATGATCCCGGTGTCGGCCACGATCGTCATCGCGGCGTTCGGCCCGGGCGAGCGAGGCAGGGCGATGGCCCTCTACGCCGGCATCAGCCAGGTCTTCCTCGCCCTCGGCCCGCTCGTCGGCGGCCTGCTCACCGAGTACGTGTCCTGGCGGGCGGTGTTCCTCCTCAACGTGCCCGTCGGGCTCGCGACCCTCGTGCTCGTCTCGGTCGCCGGGGTGCCGAATCGGCCCGACCCGGCCGTCGCACGGCCCCGGCCCGTCGACGTCGCGCTGCTGGTCGTCGGGCTCGGCGTGCTGACCGTGGCGTTCCAGCAGGTCACCTCCCGCCCCGGCACCGCGCTCGGGATGCTCGTCCTCGGCGCCGCCGCGCTCGCCGGGTTCGTCGCCCGGCAGCGGCGGGCGGCCGACCCGCTCCTGCACCTGCGGCTGCTGCGCGATCCCGGCCTCGCCGGCGACGTGACGGTGATGGCCCTCGTCCAGTTCGGCCTGCTCGGGCTCGTCCTCTACAGCTCGGTGACCTTCCAGGAGGTCCTCGGCCTCGGGCCGATGCAGGCCGGCCTCGCGGCCCTGCCACTGATCGTGCCCCTCACCCTCGCCGCTCAGGCCGGCGGCCGCTGGTACGACCGGGCCGGGGTCCGCGCCCCGGTCCTCACCGGCACCCTGCTGTGCACCGCCGGCGCCGCCGCCTGGGCGATCGCCGTTCCGACGACGACCTACCTCCCGCAGGTGCCGGGAATGGTGCTCGTCGGGATCGGGCTGGGACTGACCCTGTCGCCGGGGAACACCGACGCCCTTGCCCGGGTCTCCGACCACGAGCGCAGTCAGGCCTCCGGGCTGACCCAGACGGCCCGCCAGCTCGGCGGGACCGTCGGGTTGGCCGTGGTCGGTGCGGTCGTGCTGGGCCTGACGCCGGCCGACCACGCCCCCACCGGCGCCGCCACCGCAGTCGCCGCCGGGTTCGGGGTGGTCGCCCTGGCGTTCGCCTCGGCAGCGACGGCCACCGCGCTCCTCCTGACCCGGCGACGCGGAGCACCGGTACCCGAGCGTGCGGGATGACCCGCGCTCGAGCCTCCAGCGCTGGCGCGAACCCCACGACCTCCGGCGACGACGCCACGAACTCGACCGAGAGAGGAGACTCGACGTGACCGTCGAGACACCGACCCGCCTGCCCGTCGCCCGATGGCTGTGGATCGTCGTGCTGATCGGCGGGATCGTGCTCTTCGAGCTGGTCCGTCGGACGCTGGTGGCGACGCAGAACCCGAACTTCCTGCCCTCGCTGATCCTGCTCGGCGCGGCCGTCGTCCCGGCCGCCTTCCTGACCTTCGTCGCGAGCCGTCGACTCCCCATCGACCTCGGCACCGGCCCGATCGCCCTCGCCGCCCTGCTCGGCGGCGTCATCGGCACCGTCGTCGCCGGGACGCTGGAGTACGACGCGATGCAGCGCCTCGGCGGCCTGCCGATGCTCGTCGTCGCGATGATCGAGGAGGCGGCCAAGCTCATCGTTCCGGCGGCCATGCTGGGAGTCGCGCGCTACCGCCACGGTCCGGCGAACGGCCTGGTACTCGGTGTCGCCTCCGGGGCGGGGTTCGCCGCGCTGGAGACGATGGGCTACGCGCTGACAGTGCTGGTCCAGACCCGCGGGAACATCGCCGCCGTCGACGGCGAGCTCCTGCTCCGGGGCCTGCTCAGCCCGGCCGCGCACATGGCCTGGACCGGGCTCACGGCCGCCGCACTGTGGCGCTGGGCCCGCCTCGGTCATGGCCTGTGGTGGTTCGTCGGCACCTACGTCGTCGCGGTCGCGCTGCACACCGTGTGGGACTCCGTCGGCGGCCTGCTCGTCTACATCGTGCTCGCCGTCGTCGCCTTCGCCCTGCTCGTCCTCACCACGCACCGCCTCGGTGAGCTCCGGCCCGATCGCGCCACGGCAGCGTCCCGGACCTGACCGACCATCCGGCGACGGCCACCACCGCCGACCCTCCGACCACGGAGGAACACCCGTGCGCCTGCACCGATCGGTCGTGGCCGCTGCCCTGGCGGCCCCGCTCCACGCACGCCGCCGCAGCCGCACCGAGACCGACACCATCCTCCGGGAGTACCGATGGACCTCCGCACCGACCGCGAGCAGCTCTTCGCGAAGCTCGCGCACCCCGACACCGTGTCCGCCTTCTTCGAGCGCGTCGCCGACGACGTCGACTGGACGGTCGCGGGCACCCACCCGATCGCCGGCCGCTACACCGACAAGAAGGTCTTCCTCCAGGCCACGTTCGACCGGCTCCGGCCCCTCATGCGCGACGCCATCCGGCTCGAGCCGCGCCACCTGGTCGTCGACGGGGACACCGTCGTCGTCGAGCTCCAGGCCATGTCCACCACCCTCGACGGCTCGCCCTACGACTACGTCCTGGTCTGGGTGTGTCGCTTCGACTCCGCGGAGCCGGGCGCGTCGGTGGTCGAGGTTCGCGCCTACCTCGATTCCGCCATGGTGACCTGGACGATCACGCGCAACGAACTGCTGCTCGCAGCCCGGTCGCGACATGGTGCGGATCCGGGCAGAGCCTAGTCGCCCACCGGCCGAACGAGACC
>NZ_JBVPVA010001094.1:0-3773 GCF_055612215.1 Actinomycetospora sp.
GATCATGACCGCCACCACCCCCGACGACCTCAACCGCGCGTGGGCCGACGCCTTCAACGCCGCCGACCTGCCCCGCCTCATGGAGTTCTACGAGCCCGACGCGGTCCTCGTCCCCGGCCCCGGCGCCGACCCCCTCCGGGGCCACGACGCCATCGAGGCCGCGCTGAAGGAGTTCCTCGCCCTCGGCGGCCGGCTCCGGTTCACCCCGCGCCACTGGCTGGTCGCGGGCGAACTGGCCCTCGGCAGCATCGCCTTCGTCATGGACGACGGCCACGACGGCGACGGCGTGCCCGTCGACCTCCGGGGCACCACCGCCGAGGTCGTGCGCCGCCAGGCCGACGGGACCTGGAAGTACGTCATCGACCACCCCTTCGGCGGCGGCGCCTGACGGACCGCACGACGATCAGGAGGGCAGGTAGGGCGGGGCCACGCCCCAGCCCCACTCCGGGACGGGCGCCTGTTCGACGACGTCGGCGCCGGGCTGCGAGTTGTGCATCGCCAGCCGCGTGCCCCACTCCACGTAGCCGACGAAGGCGGCGCGGAACTCGGGGTCGGCGGGCAGCCCGGCGTCGTCGGCGGCCCGGCTCATCGTCTCGGCGAAGCGACGGCGCTGCTCCGCGGTGATCCCGAGATCGCGGTGGTGGGCGAGCATCCGCTCGTAGCCGCCGAGGGAGGCGGTGTACTCGGCGGGACCGCCGAACACCTCGCACCACCACAGCGTGACGTGGGCGCGGTGCTCCTCCGAGACCCCGCCGGGGAAGAGCGGGCTCAGCAGGTCGTCGCGCTCCACCCGGTCGTAGAACGCGTCGATGAGGCGCCGGAGAGCCTGTCGCTCCCCTGCCCACTCATAGAGCGTCGGTGTCATTGCAACACTGTAAGCATCCGCCGTCCGTGCTGGTAGGTCCGCTGCTGCCGTGACCGCTCAGCCGAGCCCGGCCCGGCGGGCCCGCTCGACGGCCTGGGCGCGGCCCTCGACGTGCAGCTTCGCGAACACCGCCGACGCGTGGTTGGTGACCGTCTTCGGGGCCAGCCCGAGCCGGGAGCCGATGGCGGCCGTGGTCAGTCCGGCGGCGAGGAGCTCGAGGACCTCGCGCTCGCGGGCGGTGAGCTCGGGGAACGGCTCGGGGGTCGCCGAGCGGCCGCCGAGCTGGGTGAGCACCCGGCGCGCGATGCCCGGGCCGAAGATCGCCTCCCCGGCGGCGACGGCACGGATGGCCCGCACGATCTCGTCCTGCGCGGCCCCCTTGAGCACGTAGCCGGCCGCGCCCGCGCGGAGGGCGGCGAAGACCGAGTCGTCGTCGTCGAACATCGTCAGGACCAGCACGGCGACGTCGGGGGCGGCGCGCGCGAGCTCGCGGGCGACCCCGACGCCGTCGAGCTCGGGCATCTGGATGTCGAGCACGAGGACGTCGGGACGCAGGGTGACGACGGTGCGCACCGCCTGCCGTCCGGTGGCCGCGGTCCCGACGACGTCGATGCCGGCCACCGAGGACAGCAGCGCCGCGAGGCCGTCCCGCACGACGGGGTGGTCGTCGGCGAGGACCACCCGGACCGACGCGCTCACCGGGCCGGCTCCGCGACGGGCACCGGGGCCGTCGTCGGGGCCGTCACCCCGGCCGGCAACCACGCCCGCACCCGCCCGCCGCCCCCCGGACGGGGACCCGCCTCGAGCCGCCCGCCCACCTCGTCGGCGCGCTCCCGCATCGCGGTCAGGCCGACACCCGGGACCCAGGCCGCCGCGCCCGCACCGTCGTCGGTCACCGTGACCTCCAGCCCCCGGTCCGCGACGGCGAGGCCGACGACGACCCGCGTGGGCCGCGCGTGGCGCACGGCGTTGACGACCCCCTCGGTGGCGATGCGGTAGGCGGCGGCCTCGACGGCGGCGGGCAGGTCCGGCAGTGTCCCGGGGTGCTCGAGGGCGACCACCCCGTCGGCGGCGGCCTCGAAGTGCCGCGCCAGAGCGCCGACCAGACCGAGCTCGTCGAGCGAGGGCGGGCGCAGCGCGCGCACCAGCCGCCGCACGTCCTCGATCGCCTCGGCCACCTCCCCGCGCAGCGTGGCCAGCAGGTCGGTGGCGCGCTCCGGGTCGGTGGGCACGAGGTTGCGGGCGGCGTCGGCGCGGTAGCCGATGCCGGTCAGGACCGGGCCGAGTCCGTCGTGCAGGTCGCGGCGCAGCCGGCGCCGCTCCTCCTCGCGGGCGGCGACGATCGCGGTGCGGGAGGTGGCGACGTCGTCCGCGAGCGCCCGGGCGTGGACGGCCGCGGCCAGCGGGGCGGCGAGCAGTTCCAGGGCGGCGCGGTCCGGGCGGTCGAGCGCGCGCTGGCCCCGCCGCACGCCCACGACCAGCTCGCCGACGTCCGCCCCGCCGTAGTGCAGCGGCAGGCGCTCGTGGCCCGCGTCGAGGGCCTCGTCGTCCCCCGGGCGTCGGCTCCACGCCACCTCGGGGCGCCCGGGGGCCGCGACCGCCACCGACGGCAGGCGCAACGCCTCGCCGATCGCCGCGAGCACGTCGCGCTCCTCCCCCACCGCGAGCTGCTCGCCCAGGCGCGACACCGCCCGGAGCGGGTCCCCCCGGTCGCCGTAGAAGGCCCGGTCGACGAGCCGTTGCAGCCGGGCGCGGACCGGGATGGCCACCAGCACGACCACCACGGTCGCCACCGCCGACGTCGCGGACCCGGCCTGGCGTCGCAGCACGAGCTCGAGCAGCGCGACCAGCCCGAGCCAGACGCCCAGGACCCCCGCGCTGAGCAGCACGTAGAGCACGGCCCGGGAGACCACGAGCCGGATGTCGAGCAGCTGGTGGCGCAGGATCGCGATGGTGATCGACACCGGGATCAGCGTGATCACCAGCAGGTTCAGGATCGGGAGCCCGATCGGCGCCGGCCCCCAGAGCGTGATGTCGACGACGACGACGAGCACGGCCAGCACCAGCCACAGCAGCTGGCGCCGGGTGCGCTCGTCCCCCCGGCGGTAGCGCGTGATCAGTGAGGCCAGCACGCCGACGAGGACCAGCACGAAACCCCACTCGGCCAGCGCCGAGACCACGCTCCAGACAGCGTCGTCGAGCCGCACCCACCCGTGCAGCGAGCCGTCCGGGCCGAGGCCGGCCGGGTCGGTGCCGTTCTCCAGGACGAAGAGGGTCGCGACGACGAGCAGTACGCCGCCGAAGGGACGCCACCTCGGACCGGGCAGTCGCCCGGTCGGGAAGAGCAGCAGCGCCGCGGGGAGGCAGAAGCCGATCGCGCACGGCCACGCGAAGGAGAAGACGGTGGCGAGACCGCGGGCGGCCGACTCCGACCAGCCCCGGGCGAGCGCCGCGAGGACGAGCGGGGCGACGGCCGCCGAGAGGGACTGCAGCACCCCGCCGGCGGCGAGCAGCCAGCCGATCGGGTTGCGCGGGCGGTGCCACGCGAGCAGGAGCCCGCTGAGCGAGCCGGCCAGCCCGATGGCGGAGTTGGTCACGACGTAGGCGCCCACCGCGTCGGCGAACGACATGCCCGCCATCGCGGCGCCCACGACCGCCGCGGCCACCTCGACGAGCACCAGGGCGAACAGCAGGCCGGCCGCGGCCGCCGTCGTCCGGGTCCGGCCGTGGCCCCCCCGCTCGATACCCGCCACCCCGGTAGCGTCGCAGGTCAGCGGCCCGAAGTCCCGGGTCCGCGTCCCGGGTGCGGCCGGGAGGACGCCCGGTCGGCCGGGCACCTCCGGCCCTCCCGTGCGGGAGCACGACGCGGCCACCGTCGTCGGCATGAACGAATCGACCTCCGCCCCCG
>NZ_JBVPVA010000043.1:0-3714 GCF_055612215.1 Actinomycetospora sp.
GCCCGCTGAATCTCGGTTGGCCGCATCCGGATCGGGGAACCTCTCCCGGTTGTCGCGGCCCCGGCTCATGATCAGGGGCACACCGCGCACCCCGACGCGGCTCAGAACCTGCCTGACGTGCCCCTCGCGGGCGAGGGTGGACTCGCCGTCGCGCGGGCCCTCTCCCGCCGCAAGATCAGGGGCACACCGCGCACCCCGACGCGGCTGCGAACCTGCCTGACGTGCCCCTCGCGGCGGAGGAGGCGGGACGGGCGCGTGGCCCGACCAGCCCGCCCTGGCCCGGCGCATCACGGCGGCCGGGTGGAGCGCGGTGAGCTGGCGGGACCTCACGGGCGGGATCGTCACGTTGCACACCGCCGTGCGCTGAGGTCCGCCCTCGCTCGCGAGGGGCCACGCGCCCGTCCCGCCTCCTCCGCCGCGAGGGGCACGTCAGGCAGGTTCCCAGCCGCGTCGGGGTGCGCGGTGTGCCCCTGATCTTGCGGCGGGAGAGGGCCCGCGCGACGGCGAGTCCACCCTCGCCCGCGAGGGGCACGTCAGGCAGGTTCGCAGCCGCGTCGGGGTGCGTGGTGTGCCCCTGATCATGAGCCGGGGCGGCGACAACCGGGAGAGGTTCCCCGATCCGGATGCGGCCAACCGAGATTCAGCGGGCGTGTCGCACGCAACATGCCTAGACTGGGCGCGCCCGGAGCTAGTGAACGAATTCACAAGGAGCCACGGTGTCCGCTCACCACCACGAGCGCACCCGGCAGGACGTCGGGGGCGACGACCGTTCCGCCGACGTCATCGTCGTCGGCGCGGGCCCGGCGGGCTCCACGGCGGCCACCTACCTGGCGCGGGCCGGGCTCGACGTCCTCGTGCTCGAGAAGGCCGAGTTCCCCCGCGAGAAGGTGTGCGGGGACGGCCTGACCCCGCGCGCGGTCACGCAGCTGATCGACCTCGGGATCGACACCCGCGAGGAGGCCGGCTGGCTGCACAACAAGGGGCTGCGGGTGCTCGGCGGCGGGCTGTCGGTCGAGCTGCCGTGGCCCGAGCTGACGAGCTTCCCGCCCTACGGGCTGGTCCGGCCCCGTCGGGACTTCGACCAGCTGCTCGCCGACCACGCCCGGGCCGCGGGGGCGCGGATCGAGGAGCGCGTCGCCGTGTCGGGCGCGGTGACCGACGAGCGCACGGGCCGCGTCGTGGGCGTCGAGGCCCGCCGGGGCCCGGACCGCGAACCCGCGACCTACCGCGCGCCGCTGGTCGTCGCGTGTGACGGCGTCGGGGCCCGGACCGCGCTGTCCCGCGGGATCGGCAAGCGCGACGACCGGCCGCTGGGGGTCGCGGTCCGTCGCTATTACATCAGCCCCCGCAGCCACGACGACTTCCTCGAGACCCACCTCGAGCTCTGGGACCGCTCCGGGCCCGAGGACCGGTTGCTGCCCGGCTACGGGTGGGTGTTCGGGATGGGCGACGGGACGGCCAACGTCGGGCTCGGGATCCTGGACCAGTCGAACGCCTCGGGCTCGAACTACCGGACCATGCTGCGCGCCTGGTGCGAGTCGCTGCCCGCGGAGTGGGGGTTCACCGAGGAGAACGCGGTGAACGACATCGGCGGGGCCGCCCTGCCGATGGGCTTCAACCGCACCCCGGTCTACGCCGACGGCCTGCTGCTCGTCGGCGACGCGGGCGGGATGGTCAACTCGTTCAACGGCGAGGGCATCGCGTACGCCATGCAGTCGGCCACCCTGGCCGCGCAGGCGGTCCTCCAGGCCCGGGCCCGACCCGAGGGGCCGGCGCGGGAGCGCGCGCTCGAGGGCTACCCGGCCGCCGTCCGGGCGGAGCTCGCCAGCTACTACCGCTTGGGCAACCGGTTCGCCCACGCGCTGCGCCACCCGAAGCTCGTGCAGTACACCGCGCGCCACGGGCTGCCCCGTCAGGCGCTCATGCGGTTCCTGCTCAAGCTGCTCGCGAACCTGCACGACCGCCGCGACGGCGACGTCTCCGACCGGCTCCTGGAGCTGCTGCTGCGGCTGACCCCGCAGCTCTCGGACGCGCCGCCGCCCGTCGGGCGGCCGGCCCGGCACGCGAGGCCGGCCACCCGCTCCGCGCCGGGGAGGGATCGCGACGCATGAGCCGACGACCACCCCCCGGGTATGGGGACCCTCATCCGGGGCACGGGCCACCGCGCTCCGTAGGGTCGACCTCCGTCCGGCGGACGTGACCCCGCCCACCGCGAACCCGGTGGCCGGGAGCACGATCGGTCCCGGTTTCGGGGGACGGGCCCCGGCGCGACCAGCGACGACACACCTACGACGACGGTGCAGGAGGATCTCCGGATGCAGGGCCCGGGAACGGCGGGGCTGACCGCCTACGTCCCCCTCCTCGTCATGTTCGTGCTCGCGGGAGGGTTCGCGCTCTTCTCCGTCACCGCCGCGCCCTACATCGGCCCGCGGCGCTACAACCGTGCGAAGCTCGACACCTACGAGTGCGGCATCGAGCCGTCACCGCAGCCGGTCGTCGGCGGCGGCCGCATCCCGGTCGCGTACTACCTCACGGCGATGATGTTCATCCTCTTCGACGTCGAGATGGTGTTCCTCTACCCGTTCGTCATCAACATCGACGCCCTCGGCCTCTTCGGTCTGGTCGAGGTCGTGCTGTTCATCGGGACCGTCGCCTTCGCGTACGCCTACGTCTGGCGGCGCGGCGGTCTGGACTGGACGTAGTCGTGGCCGGAACCGCAGTGCCTGGACCGAATGGGGAGGTCCGCTGACATGGGACTCGAAGAGAAGCTGCCGAACGGCATCCTGCTGGCCACCGTCGAGGGGCTCGTCAACTGGACGCGCAAGGCGTCGCTGTGGCCCGCCACGTTCGGGCTCGCGTGCTGCGCGATCGAGATGATGACCTCGGGGGCGCCGCGCTACGACCTCGGCCGCTTCGGCATGGAGGTGTTCCGCCCCAGCCCCCGCCAGGCCGACCTGATGATCGTCGCGGGCCGCGTGACCAACAAGATGGCCCCGGTCCTGCGCCAGATCTACGACCAGATGGCCGAGCCCCGCTGGGTGCTCGCCATGGGGGTCTGCGCGTCGTCCGGCGGGATGTTCAACAACTACGCGGTGGTCCAGGGCGTCGACCACGTCGTCCCCGTCGACATGTACCTGCCGGGCTGCCCGCCGCGGCCGGAGATGCTGATCGACGCGATCCTCAAGCTCCACCAGAAGATCCAGCAGGAGCCGCTGGGCCCGGTGCGGGCCGAGCTCGCCGCGGAGCGCCGCGCGCAGGGCGAGAAGCTCGAGCTGCTGCCGTCCTCGGTCAAGTACGGGCGGGAGAAGAGCCATGGCTGAGGGTCGCGACGACGAGAAGCAGCCGGGCGTCCCCTCGACCGGGGCCGGCGGCGCGAGCGGCCCGACCGGCGCCACGGCCGGGTCCTCCGAGCACACCGAGCGCGGTGCGGTCGCGTTCTCCCCGGTCGAGCAGCACCGCCCGCATGCCCCGACGGTGACCGGGCGGTCCCGCGAGGGCATGTTCGGCATCTCCGGCTCGGGCGACACGTCCGGCTTCGGCGGTCTGCGCCTGCCGGCCTACGCCCCGGCCCCGGCCGAGCGCCCCTACGGCGGCTGGTTCGACGAGGTCGTCGACGAGACCGCCGCGGCGCTCGACGACGGCGGCGTCACCACGTTCGACGAGGCCGTCCCGCAGGTGACCGTCGACCGCGGCGAGATGACCTGGTACGTCGCC
>NZ_JBVPVA010000044.1:0-1216 GCF_055612215.1 Actinomycetospora sp.
GGGCCGACCTCGTCGTCGTCGGGAACAAGGGCCTCGCGAGCTTCGCCGGCCGACTGCTCGGCTCCGTCCCCCAGGCCGTCTCGCGGCGGTCCAAGGCGGACGTGCTGATCGTCCACACGGTCTGAGCGCGGACTCGGGTCGGGGTCAGCCCACCCCGACGAGGGGCACACCAAGCAGCTCGCGAGCGCCGCTGAGCTGCCTGACGTGCTGTTGATCAACGCCGGGGGGCGGGACGGCCCGCACGGCCGCGCGGCCGTCGCCCGGGATCAGCGGACCGGGACGTCGCAGGCCGGGGCGTCCGGGTGCAGCGAGATCAGGGCGTCGAGCGGCCGCGAGGTGAGCTCCACGGCCAGGGCGTGCTCGAGGCAGCGGCGCACCGCGCGGTCCCGGGGCCGCGCGCGGGCCTCGGCCAGGCGCCGGGCGAGCCGCTCGGACCCGGTGAGCAGCGGCGTGATCGTCAGGCGGGCGCGGCCGAGGTCGACCCGGCAGCGACCGGCGACCGAGTCCCCGTCGCCGACCACGCGCACGTCGCAGTCCAGGTCCCCGGGCTGCTCCTCCGAGCCCTCGCGGCCGACCGCGGCGCGGAACACCGCGTTCGTCACGCGGTCGGCGGGGGCGGCGACGAGCTGCTCGAGCACGGCGCGTCCCCCGCGGTCCGCGAGCACCGCGTCGAGCGCGCGCACGTCGAAGGTCAGCCGGCGCACGCGGTAGTCGCCGGGCCGGGCGACGGCCAGCAGCTCCTCGACGGTGTTCGCGCACGGGCCGCCCGGCCTCGCCGCGAGGTGCACCGAAGCGACCACCGCGCCGCGGTCGTTGCGCGGGTCGATGCCGCGCACCGAGACCTCCGGGGCGCTGTCTCCCCCCTCGACCCCGCAGCCGTGCTCGAGGAACTCGACCGCGGGCAGGGTGTCCGGTGCGGGGACCCGGCGGGGGCCCGGTACCGGTGCGACGACCGGGGCGGAGCCGAAGCGGCGGGGCGCGAGGACGGCGAGCGGATTGCGCATGGACCACCAGGACCTTGACGTGAGCAGGGTCACCTCAGTCTGCCAGAGTGAACCAGATCATGTGAATCGTTCCGGGCCCCGCCGCGGGTCCCGTCACCCCGTCGCCGGGGTCACGACGACGCCGCCCAGCAGGCCGCTCCCCGTGCCCACGCCGAGGTAGGCGTCGACGACGACCGGGGCGGCGCCCGGGGCCGGATTGCGGTCGCGGCCCG
>NZ_JBVPVA010000046.1:0-5203 GCF_055612215.1 Actinomycetospora sp.
CGCGCTCTCCCCCGGCGACGCGCTGCTCGCGAACAACCCGCTGCTGCGCCAGACCCTCGAGGTGCGGGAGAGCTACCTGGAGCCCCTCCACCACCTGCAGGTCCACGCGCTCTCGCAGCGGCGGGCCGTCGACGAGCCCGACCCGGACCTGCAGCGGGCGCTGCTCCTGACCGTCAACGGCATCTCGGCGGGGATGCGCAACACCGGCTGAGCGCAAAGCGCGGCGCTCCTGTCAACCCGCCTGTCCACCCGTTGCGCGGTCGGGGTGGCGCCGATCACCATCGCATTCGATCTCGGAGTGCCGATGGCTCGGCGAGGAGCTGCCCATGATCGCGATCGTCGAATTCGTCCTGGGCATCGCCCTGCTCGTGTACTGCGCCGAGAAACTGATCGCCCACCTCGTCGGGGTGGCCAGCCGATGGGCGATCTCGCTGTTCCTCATCGCGGTGGTCTTCACGGGGATCGAGTTCGACGACCTCGCCTACGGCATCGTGCTCAACGTCGACGACCTCAAACAGGCCGCCCTGGGCACGGTCATCGGGACGACGGTCGCCATGACCGGGATCGTGCTCGCGCTCGCCGCGATCATCGCGCCCTGCGAGTTCGACGTGCCCAAGTCGTACCTGGCGCTGTTCGTGGCGGCGCCGGTCGTTCTCTACGTCTTCGCCGCGACCGGCGCGCTGTCGCTCGTCACCGGCGTCGTCCTCGTCGGGCTGTTCGTGGCCTTCGTCGGCTGGATCGCCTACCGCGAGAAGGCCACGCGGCGTCCGGTGTGGCGCAACGCGGAGTACTACGAGCAGCTCGAGGAGGTCGGTGCGGGCGTCGGCGGCGGCGCGGCCACCGCGACGCTGACCCGCGGCGGCGGAGGCGGTGACACCCCGCCGGCGACCGGCGGCGACGGGGGCGCGGGTGGTGGCGGTGGCTTCGGGCTGCCGCCCGACCTGCGCATCGACCAGGGCTTCCTGCGGGCCCGGCAGAGCTCCCCGTGGACGGCGATCACCTACGCGGTCATCGCGCTGCTCGGCCTCGTCATCGGCGCCATCGTCGCCGGCCAGGGCACCGACGGCATCCTCGACACCTTCCACATCGACGGCACCGTCTTCGGCGTGACGATCGGGACGCTGGCGCTCTCGCTCGAGGACGTCTTCCTCACCGTGGAGCCGTCCCGGCGGGGTGCGCCCGAGATCGGGATCGCGAACGTCCTCGGCAGCGTCGTGTTCTCGGTGACCGGCAAGCTCGGGATCGTCCTGCTCGTCGGCGGCACGATCACCGTCGACGCGGACGTGATGCACTGGCACCTGCCCGTGCTGATCGGGATGACGGCGCTCTCGGCGGTCTTCCTGGCCACCGGCCGGCTGCGCCGTTGGCACGGCGTCGTCCTGCTGGGCCTCTACGTCGTGTACTTCGTCGTCAGCCTCGTGGCCTTCAACGGGGTCCCGCTGGACAGCTAGACGACCGTCGGCCGGAGGGGCCGGACGGTCCGATCAGCGTCCCTCGCGGGCCGGGGCGAGCGCGAGCTGCTCGGTCCGCGCCGAGGTGGCGTCCACCGCCTCGACCGCCCGCGCCACGGCCGCCGCCTCCCGACGACGGGCCCGGGCCGCCCGCAGCAGACCGCGCACGGCCAGGAGGAGCGCCAGGACGGCCGCGACGATCGCCGGCACCGGGGTGCTCGTGAGCAGCGCGCCGAGGAAGGCGGCCGGCCCGGCCAGGAAGGCGACCGGCCCGCCCGGGGCGCCGGCTCCGGGCCCTCCGGCCACCGCCACCGGGTCACCGACCGGCAGCGACAGCGTGGCCACCCGGTCGGCCGGCGTCGGGTCGGCGGTCGGCGACCCCGCGACGCTGCGCACCGCGAAGGCGTCGGCCGCGTTGGTCGGGACGTCCACGACGATCGTCGCCGTGACCGTCCCGCCGGGCCCGAGGTCGGTCGCGGGGCAGTCGACGCGCGCGCCCGCCGCGGTGCACCGGCCGCGGTTCGACAGGACCGAGACCACCGACGAGCCGGTCGGGAGGGTCGTGGTGAGGGTGGCCCCGGCGGTCTGCGCCGGCCCGGTGTTCACCGCGGAGGTCCGCAGCGCCACCCGGGTGCCGGGCACCACGGTGCCGTAGGGCGTCGTGAGCGGGTCGGCCTCGACCCGGGCCTGCAGGTCGGATGTGGCCGCCACCGGGGCCGCGAGGTCGGCGCCCGTGTCGCCCGGGCTCGGGTCAGTCGCGGTGGACGATGCCGCGGCGGCGACCGGGACGGCACCGACGGGGAGGTCCGCCGCCACCGCGACGCTCACCAGCGCCTCCACCGTCACCCCGACGGGTAGGTCCCCCACCGGGCAGACCGCGCGGGAGACGGTGACCATGCACGGCGCCGCCGCCACCGTCGCCCCCAGGACGGTCAGTCCACGCGGGAGGGCATCGAGGTCGACGACCGTCGCCGGTGCCACCGAGGGGCCGGCGTTCGTGGTGCGGACCCGGTACGTCGAGGGGGGCCCGCCGGCGGCGAGGGGGCCGGGCTCGACGCGGTCGAGCACGGTGCGCAGGTCGGCGACCGAGCGCACCGGGGTCGCCGTGGAGGCGGTGGCGTTCGAGTCGCTCGGATCCACCAGGGCGGCTGGCCGCGCGGTCGCGGTCCCCGTGACCATGCCCGTCGGCGCCTCCGGTGCCACGACCAGCGGCACCTGCACCACCCGCTGGGCGCCGGGGGGCAGGTCGCCCACCGGGCAGGACACCGCGCCCGGAGCGGCCGTGCAGCCCGCGGGGAGGTCGACGGGCGTCAGGCCGGCCCCGGGGGTGTCGGTCACGACCACACCGGGAGCAGCCGCCGGGCCCGCGTTGCGGACGGTCACCACGTGGGTGGTGCGGGTCCCCGCGACCACGTCGCCCCCGGCGGCGCCCGGCGCGGCGGTCGCGGTCACGCTGAGGTCGGCACCGCGGGTGTCGCCGACCGCGGCGACGGCGGTGTCGTTGGCCGGCTGCGGGTCACTGCTCGCCGCGGCCGCCCCACCGACTCCCGCAGCGGGAGCGATCCGGGCCTGCACCGGCTCCGGGGTCACGAGCAGGCCCGGCGCGATCCCGGTGTTCACGGTGGCCGACGCGGCCGCGCCGACCGGGAGCGACGGCACCGGGCAGCTCACCTGCCGCCCCACGACGACGCACCCGGCGCTGACCGGGCCGATGGTGAGGCCGTCCGGAATGATCGCCTGCAGCACGGCCGGCGGCGCGACCGACGGACCCAGGTTGCGCGCGGTCGCGGTGTAGGCCGCGGTCGTCCCGGCCAGACCGCCGCCGCTGCGGGCGGTGGCGATCGCGACGGCGAGATCGGCCTGGCGCGCGACCGCCGTCGTGGCGGGGGCCGTCGGTGCGGCCGCCGCTCCGGCCGTGGAGCTCGTGGCCGTCGGGATCATGGTCCGCCGACCGGTGGCGGCGTCGACCGGCACCGTGGCCACCACCCGGACCCGCGTGCTCGCCCCGGCCGGCAGCGTGCCCAGCGCGCACCGGCGGGTCGTGCCCGCGCCGCGGCACACCCCGACGCTCGCGTCCACGTCGACCGGTGTCATCGCGTCGACGCCCGGGTCCAGGTCCACGTCACGGGCGTCGGACGGCCCACGGTTGGTGACGACGACGGTGTAGGTCGTCGGTGCGCCCGCGGCGAGCACGGGGGCGACCGCGCCGGCGACGTCGAGGGCGGCGCGTGCCGTGACCGGCGTGCGGGTGACGACGGAGTCGTCGGCGGTGCGCGGGTCCGGAGTGCGGGTGACGGCCGCGGAGGAGACCGTGAGGTCGGGGGCGTCGAAGGACGGCGCCAGCGCGGCCACCACGGCGACGGGGGCACTCGCGCCGACCGCGAGCGGCTGGGCGAGGGCGCAGTCGACCTGCCCACCGACCGCCTGGCAGGTGCCGCCGGGGACGGTCCCGGCGACGAACGACGCCCCGGGCGGGAGCACCGTCGTGACCACGGTGTCCTCGGCCGGCGACGGACCGCGGTTGGTCACGGTGCCGCCGACGGTCACTCGTGTTCCGGCCACGAGGGGCCCGGCCGGCGGGGTCGCGGCGACGATGAGGTCGGCGGAGCGTTCCGCCTGGTCCGCCGTGGTGGCCGTGTCGTCGGCGGGGGTGGGGTCGGGGAGGTCGGAGGACACCTCGACGGTCGCCCGGGTGTTCCCGCCGCCGGCGCCCCCCGGGACCCGCGCGATGACCGTGACCTGCCACGACCCACCCGGCGCCAGCCCGGGTCCGGTGCAGTCGAGCCGGGTGCGCTCGTCGGCGCACGTCACGCCGTCGTCGCCCCGCGCGGTGAGGATCCCCGCGCCGGCGGGGAGCGTCAGCGCGAGCATCGTCCGACCGGTGGTCGCCGGGCCCTGCGAGCTGACCTTCCCGACGTAGGTGATCGGGGCGCCGTCACCCGGCGCCGTCGGCGTCGACCGCACGCCGGCCGTCAGGTCGGCCACACCTCCCGGGGCGGGTGCGGCCGTGGAGACGGCCGGGGAGGGGGCCGAGGTCGCCGCGAGGGTGAGAGCGGTCCCCGGGATCACGATCAGGACCGCGACGGCCGCGATCGCAAGGGCGGCCGGACGAGCGGGACGAGCCGCACCACCGGACCGTCCGGGCCGTTCCCGCCGACCCCACCGCTCCCGCATCCCGCGCACGCGACCCCTCTCCTCGCCCGACGATCCGATCGTCGCCCTCTCCCGGAGCCATCGGCCGTCGCACGGGCCGGACCGCAGACACACGTCCGAGTGAGATCGACTTCCGGACGCCCCGCGCGTCCTCCGGGGCCGGACGGACCGGAGCGGTCGCGACCCCGCGCCGACCGACTCCGGTGGGTGTCGACCGTTCGTCGCCGCGAATCCGTACGCCTGTCCCGCTTAGCCCATTCGAGTGGATTGCACCGAATGACGCAGTGTAATACTCCGGTTGCACTCAGTGCAGCGACGGCGCGTGGCCTTGACCCCGCCGTCGAATCCGCTCGGGACCACGGCGTCCCACTCCGAGAGGCACCACGTGTCGGACAACTCCGCGAACGACCCGAAGAGGCAGCGTCGCTTCGTCCAGCTCATCGTCGCCGCCGGCCTCGTCGGCGCGGTGGTCCTGGCCCTGGCGATGACCAACACGCTGTCGGCGTTCGTCGCCACCATCACCAACTCGCAGAACACCGCGGCGACCGGGACCGTGGTCCTGCAGGAGTCCGGCTCCTCGGGCACCACGGTGTGCAACA